>JBGOUW010000282.1:0-6678 GCA_041477755.1 Binatia bacterium | reverse complement strand
GACTCGAACCACGGACCTCCTGCATGTGAGAAGGTTCAAAGGAAAACCCGCGGACGTCCACGGAAGTCCCAAGTCGTTGTTTCTGAACAGCGCTTGGCGAGATTGGCTTTCCGCTAGATTCTGTCCACGTCCAGATGACTGATTTCCTTGCCGTACCCGAGGGCCTTGGCCATTTCGGTGTCGACCCTACCGTATCGAGTTGTTGTTCGATCAGGAGCATCCACTCCGGAATCCGCATCGCGGTTCCAAGTGCGGGTCTACTTGCGTCATCCAAAACCGTGACGTTCGTCATACTTACCACCCGACCGTTCGGTAGACTGCGGCCATGCCTGAAGGGCACAGGCGTCATCAGATGACGCAAGGCGAGAGCTGGTGACGAGGCCGCAATGTCTCCCGCCGTCGCTCGACCGCTGCTCCACACCGCGCACCTGCTGACGTTCGTAGTGGTTTTCGCCACTGGCATGTTGCTGTTTGTGCCCGGCCTCCGCGCCGCGGTTACTGGCGGCTACTCGCTCGTGATTCGTGAAACCCATCGTTGGGGCGGCGTTGCGTTCGCCGCGGCACCGGGTGTGTTGATCGCCACGGCAGGTGTGCGCAGCCTCTTCGCTGCGCCCGCCGCGCGCACGTTGCGGAGCTACTGGCAGGACGTGCACATCGCCCTGACGGTCTTGATCACCATCGTGTTTACTTTGACGGGGTTCGTGCTGTGGGGGCGGCGCTCTGTGCCAGAGTCGATGGTCGAAGTGTCACGTACGGCGCATGACTGGTTGACCTACATCGTCGCGGTCTTGGTGGTCGCCCACTTGTGCGAAGTGGGTGCCGCTACACTGATCGCGCGCATCAAGGCTGCGGCCACACCAGCGCGCTCCCCAACCTGATTGGGAAGGAGGAACCACACATGCAGTGCAAGAAAGTCAGCGCTTCCCGCGATCGATTGCTCGACCCGGCGGCAAGCGAATGGGCGAACATCCCGGGTGAGTCGCTGAAAATGGATGCGACCCCGCTGGCGAATCAACCGTCGGAGTACATCAAGGCGAGCCGCGACGAGAAACAAATCGGCAAGGTGAAGACCTTGCTGGTGCAGAGCGCGCACAACGATAGCGACATCTTCTTCCGGCTGACATGGGAAGACGCCAGCAAGAACGTCGAGGTCACGGACAACAACTTGTTCCCGGACGGCTGCGGGATTCTGATGCCGTTGAACGGTGGTGATCCGCCAATCGACGAGATGGGCACGAACGATGCCCCAGTCAACGCCTGGTTCTGGCGTGCCGACTTCGAGGACAAGGCGCGCAACACGGTCGCGCGCGGTTTGGGCACGACGCAGTTCTCGAAGCAATGTCCAATTCAAACCAAATCCCTCTGGGGTCAGGGTGCGTGGGCTATCGTCTTCGCGCGCGCGCTCGCGGTGCCCGATCTCAAGGACGAGACGACGCAGCTCGTCCCAGGCGCAGCCGTGAAGGTGGGCTTCGCGGTGTGGGAAGGCAGCAACGGCGAACGTGCCGGCGTCAAGTCGTTCTCGAAGGAGTGGCGCGAGCTGACGCTCGA
The DNA here is from genome assembly GCA_041477755.1 of Binatia bacterium. Taxonomy (GTDB): domain Bacteria; phylum Desulfobacterota; class Binatia; order HRBIN30; family JACQVA1; genus JACOST01. The sequence goes on along the minus strand of JBGOUW010000282.1, from coordinate 5,130 downwards.
AGCCTGAGAGGAGATCTGTCATGGCCGACCTGAGCCAACGCCAGCAACAACTCGCCGTCGAGGCCAAGAGCGAGAAGGCCAAACTGCGCCAGTCGAAGCGCCAGCTGGCGATGGTGTTCGATCTCAACAAATGCCTCGGCTGTCAGACCTGCGTCGTGGCGTGCAAGACGTTGTGGACGCGCGACGAGGGCATGGAGTACATGTGGTGGGCAACGGTCAACACCCAGCCGGGCAAGGGCACGCCGAAGGACTGGGAGCAGATGGGCGGCGGCTTCCACGAGGAGGAACCGAACGCCGGCAAGCTGCCGACCCGCCGCGACTTCGGTGAGGCGTGGGACTTCAACTACGACGAGGTCTTCTTCGGCGGCAAGGGCAACAGCGTCCACTTGCAACCGTCCGGCGATCCCGATTGGGGGCCGAACTGGGATGAAGACCAGGGCGGCGGCCAATACCCGAACAGCTTTTACTTCTACTTGCCCCGCATTTGTAATCACTGCACACACCCGGCCTGCCTCGAAGCGTGCCCGCGCAACGCGATTTACAAACGCGAGGAGGACGGCATCGTCCTGATCAGCGAGGAGCGCTGCAAGGGCTATCGCTTCTGCATGGAAGCGTGTCCGTACAAGAAAATCTATTTCAACCACACGCGAATGCTCTCGCAGAAATGCATCTTCTGCTACCCACGCATCGAGAAGGGTGTGGCCCCGGCGTGTGCGCGCCAATGCCCCGGACGGCTGCGCTTCGTCGGCTTCCTCGATGATGAGCAGGGACCGATCTACAAGCTAGTGAAGGAGTGGAAGGTGGCGCTGCCGTTGCACAGCGAGTACGGCACGCAGCCGAACGTCTACTACGTGCCGCCGATCTCGCCACCGCGGTTCGACGCCGACGGCAACATCGATGAATCCAAGCCGCGCATCCCGACGGAGTATCTCAAGTTCCTGTTCGGCCCGGACGTGGAGCAGGCCCTGGCCACGCTCAAGGCTGAGATGGCGAAGACTAAGGCCGGCGGGAAGTCGGAGATTCTCGACACCCTGATCGTCTATGAATGGAAGAACCTGTTCGGCCCGTTCACGCAGGATCCAGCCGCGCTCGAACCGCGCAAGGTGTGACGATGGATGTCGCCGAGCTACACACCGACTCCGAGCACATCGCGGCCAGCCGGTCGCGACTGTATCAACTGCTCGCACTCGCCTTCACCTTCCCAGACGAGGACTTCTTCGAGGCGGTGCAGGACGGCTCGTTCGCCGCGGCGATTGCGGACACGCTGCGTGCGCTACCGTACGATCTCGCCCGGGCAGCCACCCTCGATCTTGCGGCAACCGGTGCGTCGTACAACGACTTCGAGTCGGAATACATCCGCCTCTTCGACGTCGGCGCCGCCGGGCCGCCGTGCCCGCTGTATGGCGGTGAGTACATTGGCGATCGAATGAAGGTCATGGAGGACGCCACGCGCTTCTACAATTTCTTCGGCCTTCGCCTGGCGCCGCAGATCCGCGAGCTTCCCGACCACATCACCACCGAGCTGGAATTCCTGCACTACCTCACGTTCCGGGAAGTCGAGGCGTCCCAACACGGCCTCGACGCGTCGCCCCTCGTGCGTGCGGAGCGGGATTTTCTGGCGCGCCATCTGTGCAAATGGCTCCCAAAGCTGGCCCAACGACTGGCGAAGCAAACCACCCTGCCCTTCTTTCCGGCACTCATTCGCCTTGCGGGAACGTTCTTCGATGCCGACCGTCGCTATGCCGCGGCGGTGACGGGTGACTAGTGATCAGTGACACGGCAGATACGCCACACGGCGGCTTGCGTGACCGGTACGGTCGTCTGATGACGTATCTGCGCGTCTCGATCACGGACCGCTGCAACTTGCGCTGCTTCTACTGCTTGCCGCGCGGCTGTAACGTCACGAGCCGACCAGAGCAACTGTCGTTGGACGAGTTGGCAGCAACGGTCCGTGTCGGCGTGACGCTCGGCATCCGCAAGATCCGGATCACCGGCGGCGAGCCGCTGGTTCGACCGGGAGTGATCGATTTTGTGCGAACGCTACGCACCATTCCCGACATCGCTGATCTCGCCTTGTCAACCAACGGCACGCTGCTGGCGGACCACGCAGAGGATTTGAAGGCAGCCGGGCTCATGCGCGTCAACGTGAGTCTCGATTCGCTGCGACCGACGGTCTTCCGCGGCATCAGCGGTCGCAACGATCTCGATCGCGTCCTGGCCGGCATTGCCGCGGCGCGCGCAGCACACTTGCACCCGATCAAGCTCAACGTCGTTGTGATGCGCGGCGTGAACGACGATGAGTTGCCGGCGATGGTCGAGTTTGCCGCTGAGCAAGGCGCGCAGGCCCGCTTCATCGAATACATGCCGTTGGGCCTCGCCCAACGCTGGCAGTCTTCGTATATGGCACGCCCCGAGATTCTCGATCGGATTCGTTCCCATCTCGCCCCCGAGCCGCCGCGCTGCCAATCCGGCGACACGGCTGTGTACTACGCGCTGCGCGCCGGGGGCGAGGTCGGTATCATCAGTCCCGTCAGCTGTCGCTTCTGCGACCGCTGCAATCGCTTGCGTCTGACGGCAGACGGCAAGCTGCGTCCCTGTCTCACCAGTGAGGGCGAAGTCGATCTCCGCAGTGCCCTTCGTCCCCGCGGGATACCCCAGGCACTCGCCGGGTGTTTTCAGGCTGCCGTGGCCGGCCGTCCCGAGCACGGCAGCTACCCCCACTCTCTGTCAGACGAGCCACGCAGCGCGTCGCGCGCGATGGCGGCAATCGGCGGCTAACCGTTCGTTTTGTCTCGTACGATCTCGACCGGCACACCGCGCGGCACGTGTACTGGGCCGCTGGCAAACACGCGATAGCGCAGATGGCCGTAGTCGCCGACGAGATGCGTCGGCTTATACGGTGACGCGATCACCTCCATGTTGCCGCGCCAGTCGGGAAACTGCAGCGGCTCCCACGCGTGGTAGAGAATGGCCTCGCCGGGCGCGACGTTGGGCGCGACCCGAGCGCGCACACGGAACTCGCCGTGATCGTTGCGAACAACCACCAGGTTGTGATCCGCAATGCCGCGTGCCCGGGCGTCTTCGACCGCCATCCACATCGATGGCTCGCCACGCTGGAGTCGCAGCATGGTGGGCTCGGCGCGCCACATGGCATGGATGCTCCAGCGGGTGTGGCCGCCGGTCAGCATGATGGGATAGGCGCCGCCGGCGCCTGGCAAGGGTTTCCAGCGCGGCAATACTTCGTCCGCTTCCACGAACCACGGATGATCGAGGTAGAACTGCTGCCGCCCGGTCAGCGTCGGCCACGCGTGCTTGTCTTCCACATGGATACGCGACGGTGACAGGCTTCCCTGCGGCTCGACTTGACTGCCGATCCCGTTGGTGGTGCCCCAGGTACCGATCGATCGCGCTTGCACCGCGCCGACCTTCTGCGCCTCCGTCCAGCTTACGCCGCGCGTCGGTGACGACCCCTGCAGGATGCGGTCGAGTACAGCGGCATCGTCCTGCGGGCCATACTGACCGTTTTCAGAGAAGCGCTCGTAGACGTCGGCGAGGGCCCCTCGTACGCCTCGCTGGCGCGCACGTTCTTGAATCTTGCGCGCCAGCGTACTCATGATTTCCCATTCGGGCTTCGACTCGCCGAGCGGCGGCACGGCTTGATCGCCGATGACCACGTACGGCGCCAGCGCGACCGCGTACTTGATGCCGCGCTTCTCGTAGTAGCCGGCGGCGGGCAGCAGCAGATCGGCCTTCAGGCCGGTCGTCGACAACCGAGTATCGATCGCCACAATCAACTTCAGCTTCGGCCACAACACGCGCTCGATCACTTGTGGCACGGGCCAGCGACGCAGTGGATTGACGCCGGACATGACCAGCACGCGCGGCGGATGATCCGCTGCGGGGCGGACCGGAAGCCAGCCTTGCTTGAGCGCATCGTCGAAGTACTCACCGGCAGCGCGCCGCAGGGTTGCATCCGCCTTCACGTCATCCTGTGCCTCGCCGAGGCCTCCGTGGACGTGGAGGAACAGATGCGACGGCGTCCATGTCAGGCGCGTCCGCGAGGCTGCGGCGATCGCCTGCTCCAGCATGCGTGGCGGCGGCGTGTAGACGCGCAGCATCTGACGCTGCAACCACGAGCCCTGGGCGCCGAGAAACTGGTCGGCGCCTTCGAACGGGATCCACGCAGCGAAGCGCACACCCGAGCCGGTCTTGCCATGCTGGCCACGCAATGCGGAGATCAGAATCAGCGAGCGCTGTAAGAGGTCGGCATGATACGACTTGCACGAGCCCCAAGTGGCGTAGATCAACGCGCGCGGCGATCGCTCGAGTAGGTTCGCAAGGCGCTCCTGCGTGCGCGCGGATACACCGGTGACTTGAGCGACGTACTGGGGTGTGTACGCGGCGACGCGCTCGCGCAGGCGTTCCATCACCGGGCGGACGGTGATGGTGCCAGGGAGGTGCGCGGAGACTTTGGAATCACCCTCACCCTGACCCTCTCCCATCCGGGAGAGGGGACTTTGGGTGGAGTCGAGCGTTTGTATCTTGAAGCGTCCGGCGAGTGCCGGCACCAGGTTGCCGAGCGCGAGCGAATCGCTCCATTTTCCCGGCGTCCCCGGGGCTTCGACGATCTGGCGCGCGTGTTCGTCGTAGACATAGAAGACGTCGTCGCGCCCTTTGGCCTCTACATCCGACTGCCGCAGGAAGCGGCCGCTGTCGTCGCGGACAAGAAACGGCAGATCGGTCTGCTCGCGCACGTACGGCGCATCGATGGCGTGGCGTTCGAGCAGCGCGCGCACCAATCCGAGCGCGAGGGCAGCGTCGGTACCGGGGTGCGGATTGACCCACAGCGACGCGTGAATCGCACTCGGCGACAGGTCGGGACTGATCGTTACGACGGTCGCGCCGTGGTAGCGCGCTTCGGTGGCGAAGTGGGCGTCGGGAATGCGCGTCGCCACCGGGTTGCAGTGCCAGAAGATGAGCGTGTCAGCGCGGAACCAATCATCGGAGCTGCCGTCCACGAATGACGTACCCCACGTCTGTACCGCGCCCATCGCGAGGTCGCCGGTACCGGCAAATCCGTCGAGCATGGTCGCACCGAGCAACCCGAACAGCCGCATCTCGCCGACAGTG
>JBGOUW010000615.1:0-2853 GCA_041477755.1 Binatia bacterium | reverse complement strand
TGCGGCAGATCCGCAATCGTCGGCACGCGGCTGCCGAGCGCCGCGGCGACTTCGGCGCGCAGGCGAGATTCCACGTCCGGATGGTCCGCGAGCAGATGCCACGTCCAGGCGAGCGTGACCGCGGTGGTTTCGTGACCCGCCAACACGAAGGTCATCACTTCATCGCGCAGTTGGCGATCGCTCATACGCTCCCCAGTATCGGCGTCACTGGCCTGCAACAGCATCGACAAGAAATCGGGCGCATCGGCGCCGGTGCGGCGGCGCTGGGCGATGATGTCGAACACCACGCGATCGAGATCGCGGCGCGCGCGCCGAAAGCGCAGGTTGCGTGGCGTGGGAATCGCCAGCGGCAGCGCGAACGGGTGGGTGACCAGATGCGTCAGATGTTCCAGCGCCACGAGCATGGCGCGACCGACCTCATTGCTGTCGCCGGCGAGATCGATGCTGAATAGCGTGCGGCCAACGATCCCGAGCGTCAAGTCGGACATCGCGGCCATCAGATCGAGCGGCGCTTGGCGCGCACTCTGCCAGCGATCGAGTGCGCGACTGGTCGCATCGGTCATGGTAGTGGCGAAGCTTTCTATTCGCTGCCGATGAAAGGCTGGTTGCGCTAAGCGTCGCTGCCGGCGCCAGAAGTCGCCTTCGCTGGTGAACAGACCTTCTCCCAGCAGCGGCTTCGCCTTCGCGATCAGCTTGCCCTTTACGTAGTTGCGATTGTTGTCCTGCAATACGTGCTTCACGTGGTCGGGGTGAAAGAGAATGTGGCCACGAAAAGGGCCCGGAATGCGCACCACGTCGCCGAACTCGGCAGCCAAGGCGGCGGGGTATCCGAACGGATCCCGGCGCGCCTCGATGAAGAAGCCCAACGGCGTGCGAAAGCGCGGCGCGGGCGCGCGCTGCGGTCCAACGATCGGCTCAATCGCTGTTGCCCCCTGCATTGCCACAGACATGCGCGAGAGCAAGGCGAAGGCCAGAGGCTATCCGCCAGTCACAGGCGGTGAGCCGCCGTGTGAAAGGGGGCGATGCCTGCCAAGGAAAGTGAGCGGTCGCCACTCGGGTGACGCCGCCTCCCGGGAGGCGATGACGCGCGGTCTCGACGCACTTGAGTGGTCTTCAGCCCCGCTCTCGTCGTAGAATAGTCAAGGAATCAAGGAGGGGGGATGGCTCAACGAGAGATTGAAGTGATCCTGATCCGGCAGCTCGCCAGCTACTTGGCCATGCCGATCTTCATCGTCGATAGCGTCGGCACCCTCGTCTTCTACAACGAGCCGGCGGAGAAGCTGTTGGGTCAACGGTTCGACGAAACGGGAGAAATGCCGGCGGCGGAATGGGCGACGGTGTGGACACCGACCGACGAAGACGGGAACCTACTTCCTCCGGAGGAGGTGCCGCTTTCGGCAGCGCTCAACCAAGGTAAGCCCGTCTATCGACGGCTGTGGATTTGCGGGCTCGACCAGATCAAGCATCACATCGAGGCAGTCGCGTTCCCGCTTGTGGGACAGGCGGGGCGAGCGCTGGGCGGGGTCGTCATCTTCTGGGAGTTGTCGTGAGAGTCAGGTTCTGGGGTACCCGCGGCTCGCTCGCCGCTCCCGGTCCGGACACCACGAGATACGGCGGCAACACCTCGTGCGTCGAGGTGCGCGGCAATGAAGGCGGTGTGGTTGTGCTCGATGCCGGCACTGGCATTCGCGCACTTGGCGAAACCCTGCCGCCGGGTCTTCAACGCGTCGACGTCCTGCTCACGCATCTTCACATGGATCACGTGCAAGGCCTCGGCTTCTTCTCGCCGCTCTACAATCCCGCGGTCGCGGTCCACATTTGGGGACCTGCCAGCACCACGGCGTCGCTCCGCAGCCGACTGATGCGCTACCTCTCGCCGCCGCTCTTTCCGGTCCACCTGCGTGATTTGCCCTGCGTCACCCTACACGAAGTCCCGTGCAGCACCGTGCACATCGGCGAGTTCGCCGTGTCGTCCGCCCTGGTGTGTCACCCCGGGCCCACCGTGGGCTATCGCATCGAATCAGGCGGTGGGTCGATCGCCTACATTTCGGATCATGAACCGGCGCTAGGCGCGCCGAATTTTCCCGACTCCCCAGAATGGACGTCCGGATACGCGATCGCTGCGAACGTGGATCTCCTCATCCACGATGGCCAGTACAGCCCAGAGGAGTATCCGAACCACGTGGGCTGGGGCCATTCGGCCACGGACGACACGGTCAGGTTTGCGGCGCAGGCACGGGTCAAGCAGCTCGTCCTCTTCCATCACGATCCGCGCCGTGACGATGCGGCGGTGGATCAACTGCTGCAGGGCACGACGGCGCGAACACATCCATCCTTCGCCGTGACCGCAGCGGCGGAAGGAACGACATTCGATGTTGGGCCTAGCATCTAGCCCCGTCGATTTTCGCTGAGCCGGCCGCTGATCAATTGGTGCTGACGTGTGGGATCACGTGTTTCCCGAATAGCTCGATCGAGCGCAGCACTGCCTCGTGCGGGATGCGACCGGCTTGCATCAGACAGAGCACGCGATTGATGCCGGCAGCCTTGTAGGCTTCGAGCTTGCGGATGCACTTGTCGGGATCGCCGACGATTACCATGTCTTCCGCGTCGAGCTCGTCGAACGTGACGCTGTTGTCGATGACCTTGGCGATGATCGGGTGCGCCTTGCGGAATTCTTCGTACGGCCCGATCTGCTGTGCCTCGCGTCCGCGTGCGGCGAGCACCTGGAACGCGTAGCGCATGTACCACAGCGCGGCATCGTGACCGCCGTTGGTGCGCGCCTGCTCGTTGGTCTCCGCGCAGTGGACGATGGTGAAGGCGCCGACTTGATTGTTCACCGCCTTGCCGATCGGC
>JBGOUW010000429.1:0-4434 GCA_041477755.1 Binatia bacterium | reverse complement strand
GGCGCTCGTGCGCGATCAACTGGCGCACTCGTCGTGGCTCTCCGCCGATCTCCGGCGCAAGCTCAAGCACACCGTGCTCGGGCGTACGCCCGAACTCGAGTCACTGTACCTCGAAAATTTCTTCGCCGCGTTTTCGCGTAGAGAACAGGGGCAATTGCTGCGCGCGGCATCGACCGGCTTCTATGCCAACTACGGTCGCTACTTCGACGAAGCCGCCGCGCTCGGTCCGCTGGAGCAAATGCTCTACGCCGACAAGAAGACCTATCTGGTGGAACTGCTCATGAAGCAGGATCGCATGAGCATGGCCGCGTCGATCGAGAGCCGTGTGCCGTTTCTCGATCATGAGTTCGTTGAGTGGACCGCCCAGATCCCTGCTGGTCTGAAACTGCACGGCGCAACCGCGAAGCACATCCTCAAGCAAGCCGTCGCGGATCTGCTCCCACGCGAGATCATTCACCGCCCGAAGATGGGTTTTCCGACCCCGCTGAAATCCTGGCTGATGCAGCCCACGGCCGCACCGCTGTATTCATTTCTCGAGGAGCGCGACGGGCTGATCGCGGAGTACCTCGACGTGAATGTCGTCCGCGATGTGATCCGGCGGCATCGGCAAGGTGTCGAGGATGCAACCGATCGCATCTGGAACCTGCTCAACTTCCAGTTGTGGGGAGACATCTTCCTCAACGGCAAACGCAACCGTTGGATGTCGGAGCCGGTCGCGATCCCGAGCGCATGAAGATTCTGTGGGCGAAAAGCGATTTTTTGCATCCCACCGATCGGGGCGGACGAATCCGAACGCTGGAGATCCTGAAGCGCCTGCATCGCCGCCACGAGGTGCACTACGTCGCATACGACAGTCCCTCCACTTCCGAAGGTCGTGAGCGCGCCGGGGAGTATTCGTCGCGTAGCTTCCCGGTCATCCGGCCGATCCCGCCGAGGGGGTCGGCGCATTTCTTTGCGCAGCTAGCTGCCAATCTGCTGTCGCCGCGGCCGCTGGCCGTCGCGCGCTACCGGTCCCGAGCCATGCGCGGCGCCATTGAGAGGCTCGTTGCGCAACACCGCTACGACCTATTGGTTGCCGATTTTCTGTCCATCACCCCGAACTTTGCCGATCTCTCAGCCTGCGTACTGTTCCAGCACAACGTGGAAACGAGCATTTGGAAACGACAAGCGACCCACCATCCCTCGCGGCTGCGGCGGATCTACTTTCGCTCACAAGCGCGACGCATGGAGCGTTACGAGCGTGCGGTATGCCGATCGGTGCGTCAGGTTATCGCGGTCTCTCCCAGCGACACGGCAACGATGCAGCAATGGTTCGGCCTCACCAACGTCGCCGATGTTCCCACCGGCGTCGATGTTGAGTTCTTCCAGCGTCCGCAGTGTCGGTTGCCGACCTGCGACATGGTCTTTGTCGGCTCCATGGACTCGCTGCCCAATATCGATGGCGCGTGCTGGTTCATGCGGGAGGTATATCCGCTCATTCGCGCCCGGCGCCCCGAAACAACGATCACCTTCGTCGGCCGGAATCCTGTTCCCGAGATCCGTGGGTACGCGAAGTCCCGCGGTGTGTTCGTAACCGGCACCGTTCAGGATGTGCGGCCCTCCTTCTGGGGTGCCACCGTTTCGATCGTTCCGTTACGAATCGGAGGCGGAACCCGATTGAAGATCTACGAAGCGATGGCGGCGGGTATCCCGGTGGTTTCGACGACGGTGGGTGCTGAAGGCCTCGCGGTGACGCATCGCCAAGATATCTGCCTGGCCGACGATCCGGAGAACTTCGCGCGCGGCGTGCTCGAGCTGCTGACCGATCCAATCGAGTGGAGTCATCGAACGGAATCCGCGCTCACGCTGATTAGACACCGTGTCTCGTGGGACTCAGCGGTGGACCGCTTCGAGGAGATCCTTGAGTCAGTCCGCGCCCGCTGAAGTCATCGTCAGGAGCCGCGTCCCCTAACACCGCGTGAAGCGGCAGTTCTGCCAAACCTTGGGGACGGGATATGAGCTGAGCGCAAGAGACGCCGCTCCGCCTGAAGCGTCGACGTCGGCCAGTGTGCGGGCAACGTTTCGACTATCTCAGTCCGAACGGCTGGAAGATTGAAGGAAAGGATTCACCCACTACCAGCGCCAACGAGTCTAGCGAGGGTAGAACCGATCGCCGTCGCAGTGGCCCACGCCGTAGCGCCAGGCGAACGGACGGAATCGGACGCCGCGGTGGCGACAAAATTCGCGCACTTCGTCAGACAAGCGATCTTGCATGCCAACGATTCGTGACGCGTGCAGATCGAAGAGTGTCACGCCGGACGCGAGCGACGGCATGGGATCGGTCGTGAAGCTCAGCACCAGCGTGCGCGGCCGATCGGGTGCAATCGGTGCAGGCCATGACGGAGCGAACGACAGGATACTCCCGTCATTCAGATCCAACGTAGCCGTCGTGTCGGTCGCCGTGCGCGCGACGGAATAGCCGCGCTCGTGGAGCACCGCGGCGAGTTCCGGCATGAGCCGATCGCGCACCAGGGCGACCCGTTCCTCCGGAGTCGGCGCCACGATGTGACGGACCACCTGCGCCGGCACGCCACCGACGAACGTGTTCGTGGGGACGTTGATGGCGACAAACGAGTTCACCATCACGGTCGCCCCGGATCCAATGGTCACCCCGGGGAACACGAACGCGTTGACGCCGACGAAGACATGATCGCCGATCTCGATCGGCCCGAACAGCGACGGATACCCGCGCAACATCGATTGCCAATGACTGTGGGTGAACAGCTTCGCACCGGCCCCGATGCAGACTTCGTCGCCCAGCGTCAGCGGGTGGCAGGTGTTGAGCTGCGCACTCTCGCCGAAAAAGCAGGCGTCGCCCGCACGCAAGCGCGCACCGGGTTCGTCGCTGCCGCCCCCACCGATCACGACATCGCTCTTCGACCACAACGCGTCGCCCACTTCGAGCGAGCGGCAGTGAACGTGCGTACGTCTGCCGAACGCCGACAATCGCCCGATGCAGAGTTGCTCGCACTCGATCGTGGAGTCGGCGCCGATGGTCGAGGCCGCTCCGATCGTCACCTCCTGGGCCAGGATGATCGCGCCCGTTTCAATGCGGACACCGTCTTCAATGTGCGCTCCGTGTTCGCGGTAGAGTTGAACCTTCATATCGGACGACAGGGCGCGAAACGCCGGAGCATCACGGCGCAGCTGACTGAGAAATGCGGGATCGATGCGGCCGCTACCGCTCTGACTGGAGGCACGTACAGTAGCGGCTTCGACATCGGCGCGAGTGATCTCGCCGCGGGCACCGGTGCCGACGATCTGTTCGAGGGTCACGCCCTGCTGGCGCGCCAGACGCCGCGCCGCCGGGCTGGCGGTGACGCGACCGCCGGAATGCGGAGGCGCGCTTTCGATACGCGACTCGTCCGCAACGCGCGACGTGCGAGAAGCGACCGGCGGAATGTCGGACGGAATCTCGACGGGCAGCGCTTCATCGGCCGCGCCGACTAACGCGACCGCCGCCAACACCGGTACGCGCGTTCCCACCGGGGCGATGATCTGGCGCAGCACTCCCGACACCTCGGCTTCGACTTCGGCGTTTACCTTGTCGGTTTCGACTTCAAAAAGCGGCTCGCCGGCCTGCACGGGGTCACCTTCACGCTTGTGCCATGCACGCACCACCCCGTGGGTCATGTTGGCTTCAAGGATCGGGAGTCGAATCGAGTGCATCAAGCGCGCTCCATCAGTTCACGCACGACCCGAACGATATCCTCGCGGGTGGGCAGATCGGCTTGTTCCAATGGCGGACTGAATGGAACGGGCACGTCGGCCGCCGCGATGCGACGGATCGGCGCGTCGAGGTACTCGTAGGCGAGTTCAGCGACACGCGCGGCCACTTCGGCCCCAACGCCGCCGGTGCGTGTGCCCTCTTCGATGCACACCAACCGGCCGGTCTTGCGAACGGAGGCCAACACGGTCTCGGTATCCAGCGGCGCGAGTGTGCGCAGGTCGATCACCTCCGCGGCGATGCCGCCGATCGCCAGCTGCTCGGCCGCCTCCAATGCGACGCCAACGTAGTAGGAGTAGGTCACCAGTGAAACGTCGGTGCCGGCGCGGCGCACCACTGCCCGCCCGATCGGCAACGCCGGCGCGTCGGCGGAGACCGTTCCGCTCGTCGCGTAGAGAAGCTTGTGCTCGACGCAGAGCACGGGGTTGTCGTCGAGAATCGCCGCGGCCAGCAACCCCTTCGCATCCGTCGGCGTCGCGGGGGCGACGACCTTCAGACCCGGTACGTGCAAGAACCAGGCTTCAAGGCTTTGCGAATGCGTCGCGCCGTAGCACCGCCCGCCGCCCGCGGGTGTCCGCACGACCAGCGGCACCCGCACTTGCGGGCCGTACATGTAGCGCAGCTTGGCCGCGTGATTGGCGAGCTGGTCCATCGCCAAGGTGACGAAG
>JBGOUW010000326.1:0-5836 GCA_041477755.1 Binatia bacterium | reverse complement strand
GATCGCTGACTCATCAAATGACCTCACGCTAGTTCTCCTGCAGAGTCGAAGTGCAAGTGGTCTGCCACACGTAGGTTTTCCCGCGAGCCCGAAAAACTCCTGATGGGCCAACACTTCTGCCCCCGTACTTCTGCTTGTCGAGAGCGTTCAGACCTACCAACATGGCTGGCATCAACCACACATGGCTCGTGTCAGCCTGACGCGCGCCATGTCCCCGGAACTGCGCATGTTCCACAGCGCGACTCTCACGCGCCGGCAGCGCGTGTCACCGATCATCGCCAGCGTACGCAGAGTTCCGTGCGCACGCAGCTGGGGCTGCTGCTTCACCGCAGATCCAGCGGGGGGTTGCGTCACACTGACATCCATCGCTAGACACACCCACGGAGGAGGGGGGCGATGGTCGTTTTCATTACGGGAGCATCGAGTGGTATCGGCGCGGCAACCGCGCAGGCATTCGCGCTCTCCGGCGCGCGACTGATTCTGGCGGCGCGGCGGATCGATCGCTTGCGAGCGCTGGCATCAACCCTACCGATCGAGAGCCATCTCATCCAACTTGACGTACGCGAGCGCGCGGCCGTCCATCACGCCGTGGCGGCGATCCCCCAGCCCTTCTCCGCGATCGATATTCTGGTCAACAACGCGGGCTTGTCGCGCGGCTTCGAACCGCTGCACGAGGGGTCGGAGGACGACTGGGATGAGATGATCGATACCAACGTCAAGGGGTTGCTGTACGTGACCCGGGCCGTACTCCCGGGCATGGTCGTGCGTGGGTATGGACACATCATCAACGTTGGATCGATCGCCGGGCACGACCCCTACCCGCGCGGCAACGTCTACTGCGCCAGCAAGGCCGCGGTCCGCACGCTCAACAAGGCCATGCGGCTCGATCTCCACGGTACCGGCATCCGTGTGAGCACGGTCGACCCCGGCCTCGTACCCACAGAGTTCAGCGAGGTGCGCTTCCACGGTGACCGCCCCCGCGCCGCTTCGGTGTATGAGAATACTCGGCCGCTCTCAGCCATGGATGTCGCCGACACGATCGTCTGGTGCACTAGCCGGCCGCCGTGGGTGAACGTCGAAGAGGTTCTGCTGATGCCCACCGACCAAGCCGCACCGGCGATGGTTTACCGTCGGCCTCTACCCGATGCGGGCGCCGGCGCCAGCGCGCCGCTGGCGCAGCGATGGTTCGACGCGTGGAACGCGCACGACACGGACGCCGTGCTGACGCTCTATGCGCCGGATGCCCGTCACACCAGCACGCGCGTACGAACGACGGGTGGCGCGACCGATACACTGAAGGGACGTGACGCCATCGGCGCGTACTTCCGTCGTGCACTACAGAGGGATCCAGCCCTGCGTTTCGAGCCGGTCTCGCTCTCCAGCGGGCTACGCACGGTGGTGATCGAGTACCGCGCGCACCGCGACGGGACCGTCGAGCCTAGCCTGGAACTTCTGGAACTCGACGCCGACGGCCTGATCGCACACTCGCGCGTCTACCACGTGCATTAGCCCCCCGGGCCCAACAGTTCCTCGCTGCCGAAGCTCCTGTCGAGTACGGGCCGCGATGGCTCAGCTGACCCGCAGAGCTGGTTCACCCCAAATGGCGTCGGAAAAACGCGAGTGCACGCGGCCACGCATCACCAGCCGCGTCTGGGCGGAAGGAATCCGCGCGGCTGTCGTTGAAGAACGCGTGTCCAGCGCCCGTATAGCTCTTGATCTCGAACGTCTTCTCCCGACGCTCCAGAATCGCGCGCAACTCGTCGACATCGGCCTGCGGGATAAGGCCGTCATCGGCGCCGAACAGTCCGAGGTATGGGCACACCAACTGCGGCGCGAGATCGAGTGGGCTTGCGGGTTTTACGCGGTCATCGTTCTTCTCGTAACGCAGCATGCCATACCAGCTCACACAGGCCGCCAACTGTGTAACTGTACACGCGGCCATCAACGCGTATTGTCCACCCATACAGAACCCCGTGATTCCGATCGCATCGGCCCGCACGTCCGAACGCCGCGCGAGAAACTCCACCGCGGCACTGAGATCGGCGAGCACGCGCGGGTCGGGTAACTCGCGCATCCATTTGAACACCGCCGCCATGTCCGGCAGCGCGGGCGCGCCCTCGCGACTGTACAGGTCAACCGCGAACGTTAAGAATCCCTCCCGGGCAAAGCGTCGCGTGACATCGCGATAGTGTTCGTACAATCCGCGCACGTCGGGAATGAGCACGATCGCTGCAAACGGTCCCCGTCCATCTGGCCACGCCGCGTAACCATGCAGCGTGTCGCTGTCGCGTTGAAAGGTCAGTTCCGCCGTCTGCGCCATGCGATCCTCCTCAGGGACTGGTTGGTAAGCGTGCAGTAGGCGTTGCAACGGTTGCGCTCGCCCTCCCGAGTCGCGCGGCGGCCACAGTCGCAGCAATCATCAGAAACCCGGTACTCACGAAGGGGCCCGCCGGGCCCCAATCGAACAGTAGCCCGCCCCAGAGTGGACCGAGAATGCGTGCCAGACTGCCCATCGACTGCGACAAGCCGAGTACCCCACCCTGCTCCGCGGCGCTGCTCACCTTCGAGATCAAACTCGACAGCGTGGGGGATGCGATCCCCTGGCCACAAGCGACCAGCGCCAACGCAACCATTAACGGCGCAAACGGATAAGCGAACGGTGTCGCCAACAACCCGATCGCGAGCAGTGCGAAACCACCTGTCACCATCCGGCGCTCATCGGTGCGACTCGCTAGGCGCCCGATCAACCCGCCCTGCACCACACTCATCGTCAGCCCCATAAATCCGAACAGCCAATAGATCTGCGCTGCGGGCAATTGAAAGTGCGTCGCGCACAGTAACGACAAGGTCGTCTCCATGGTGGCAAAGGCGAACACGACGGCGAAAAACAGCGCCAGCAAGGGCGTCAGTTGCGCATGCCGCAGCGCGCGGCCAACTTGCCGCAGCGGATGCTCGCGCGGTGCATCCGACGCCGACCGTCTGGCGTCCGGCAACGACTCGGGTAGCCGAATGCTCGCGATGACTAGATTCACCCCACAGATGAGCGCCGCCGCCACGCCCGGCGCCCAATGCCCGTACGCCGCGAGCAGCCCACCGATGGCGGGGCCGAACACGAAACCGAGTCCGAAGGCCGCGCCGATCACGCCCATGCCCTTGGCGCGTTCCTCGTCGCTTGTCACGTCGGCTATGAAGGCTTGCGCCACGGCAATGTTCGCACCGCCGGCACCTGCCAGCAGGCGCGACAGGAACAACATCCCGAGACCGGTCGCAGTCGCGAACAGTGCATACGACAGCGTCGAAGCCGCCAGGCTGATTAGCATTACCGGTCGCCGGCCGACCCGGTCGGACAGCCGCCCCCACAGCGGCGCGAACAAGAGCTGCATCGCCGAGTAGCAGGCGATCAGTGCCCCCGCCGTCAATCCCGACGCCGCAAAGCGATGGGCGTAGTACGGCAAGAGAGGAATCACGATGCCGAAGCCGAGTAAGTCGACGAAAACCGTAAGAAACAGAATGCCCAACGTCGATCGCGGTGCCGATGTGCGAAGCGTATTCGGAAGCTCAGTCATATGAAGCCCGCGCCGCTTACCACGACGGCGCGCGCCGCCACAAGGCACCAGTCATACCTTGGCGCACTCTAATCTGCGCGTGACAGCGCGGCCTGACCGCGGTATCTTTCGCGGCGAGGAGGAGTGACTGATGCGTATGCGAACCGTAGTAGCCGTGCTCTTCGTGGCAGTGTCGCTCAGTGTGGCGGCCACTGCTCATGCGGATCACTATTACATGGAGGGTGGCGACCCGGTCCGAGTCGAAAAGGACCAACCCTGGGCTCCGGGCCCTGCTATCGGCGCGGCGGCGATCAACGTCGTCTATGTGCCCGTCCGCTTTAGCTGGAGCGTTGTGGGCGTGGTCACCAGTGGGCTCGCGGGCCTTCTCACCGGGGGTAACCAGACCGCTGCTGAAGATGTCTGGGGGTTGTTTCGCGGCTCGGCACAGGTAACGCCGGCCATGCTGCGCGGACGCGAACCGTTCCGCTACGGCCCGTGGGAGAGCGGCCGCTGAACTCGAACGGGGCTGGCGCGTTGCAACGATGCGGCAGCCCGATGTCCTGATCATCGGCGCCCGCACGCGCACGCAACTCGACGACAATCTCGCTCCCACCGGCGTGCGACTGACCCCCAAAATGGCCTAGCGCCTCGACGCCCTGCAGCCGGAATACCTCAACCAGTTCATCAATATGGTCCAACACTGGTTGCGGCCGCGCGAGATCGAGCGTTCATGACCGCGGACAGCGACCGCACCTTCGGCCGCGTCACCGTGTTGCTCGGTGACAAGAACGGGAAGTATCCGCATGGCAACTCCATCCTGGTGCGCGGGCGCGATACCTCCTTGTTGATCGATCCGTCGCTCACGGTGGCGCAGCGGGCCGATGCGTTACGCGGCGCGGCGGACCTCATCGTGCTGAGCCATGTGCACGAAGACCACGTCGCCGGCATCTTCGCCTTCCCCAACGCGGCGGTGTACGCGCATCGTGCCGATGCGTCCGGCCTACGCAGCCTCGACGGCCTGATGGACATCTACGGCTACGGCGAGCCGCTCATCGCCGGCATGCGCGACTACGTTACGCAGACATTCCACTACACGCCGCGCCCCGACACGCTCGACTACGATGACGGCGCCGTGTTCGATCTGGGCGGTACGCGTGTGCGCGCCGTTCATCTGCCGGGGCACACGCGCGGCCACAACGCCTTACTGATCGAGCCGGAGGGAGTGCTGTTCCTCGGCGACATTGATCTGACCGGCTTCGGTCCGTACTACGGTGATGCCTGGTCGGATCTGAACGACTTCGAGCGATCGCTGGTGCGCCTGCGCGAGATCGATGCCCGCATCTGGGTGTCGTTCCACCATGTCGGCGTCATCGAGGATCGGGAAGTGTTCAGCACCAAGCTCGCCGCGTTCGCCGCCAAGATTCCCGCACGGGAGCAGGCGATGCTCGATTTTCTTGCCGAGCCTCGCAGCATGAGCGAACTCGTGGCGCATCGCTTTCTTTATCCGCCGCACGTGCATGCGCCATTCATCGACGCCGTCGAGCAGCGCACGATCGCGCAGCACCTGACGCGACTGATTGCAGATAACGCAGTCGTCGCAAGCGATGGCGGCGGCTTTTCCCGGCGCGGCTGACTGCCGCGCAATCGGCGCGCTGCCTTGACCGTCCGGAGGCAAGCGATTAATGCGAGGGTGCCGTGAACGGTCAACTCGCAGAGGCGCAGCCGGTGTCCACCCCACCCGCGTCCGCCACCACCAAAGCGCACAAGCGCTGGCTACCCCTCGCCATTGTGCTCGGGATCGGTGCATTCGCGTTGATGTTCTCCTTCACCGACATCCGCGAAATGCAGCGCGTGATCGCGCGTGCCGATCCGTGGCTGCTGCTCGTGCCCGTCGCCTTCACTATTCTGAGCTACTTGGTCATGGCGCTGTCGTATCACGGTATTGCCGAAGCCGCCGATGCCCAGGTGCCTTTCGGCGAGATGTTGAAGGTGACCTTTGTTGCGAACACGGCGAACTATTTGGTCTCGAGCGGCGGGCTGAGCGGCTTCGCGTTGCGGCTCTACTTCTTTAGCCGGCGAGGCATTCCGTCCGACACCGCGGTCGTGATCTCGCTGGTGCAGACGTTTCTGACCAACGTCACCCTGCTCGCGTTCGTGCTGTTCGGCTTCGCTTATCTGGTCGCGGCGCAGACGCTGCACGGCTGGGCGTTGATCACAACCGTGGTGCTGTTGGTGTTCTTTGGCGCCGCGGCGGTGGTCGCCATGCTGCTGCTGTTTCACCGCCGGGTGCG
>JBGOUW010000071.1:0-13322 GCA_041477755.1 Binatia bacterium | reverse complement strand
GTTCGCGCTGCGGCCGATCGGCCGCCAGGTCACGGATCGCGTCGGCTACCGCCGAAGCACTACCGGCTGGAGTCAGACGGATCGTCTCTCCATCGACGAACACCTCCCGAATCGCCGGCGAGTCGGCGCTAATGATGGCGCCGACGACGCTGGTGGCCTGATAGACTTTGTTGGGTATCACCATCTGCGCCTTGGAGGAGGTGCCGAAGATACCCAACACGATGTCGGCGTCGGCAAGTTCGCCCACCCGCTGCTCATCCTGGACCCATTCGATGAACTCGACCGAATTAAGCCGCAGCTGCCTGGCCACCGCAAGACACTCGGCGCGCTTCGCTCCTGCACCGATGATTCGAAGAGTGATGCGCGGCTGGTCGCGGAGCCGCTCGGCGGCCCGCAAAATCGTCTCGATGCCATGAAACGGCAAGAACTGCCCGTAGGAAGAGAACCCGGCAGTCAGATCGCTCTCGCGACCCCAGGGGACGGCGGGGAAACGCGGCGACATCGCCGCCAAGATGCCATGTGACGGTGTGCTCCGGATCAATCGCCAGATGGTCGTGCAAGTAGCGGCGGTGCGCGTCCGTATCGATCACTACACGCGTGGCACCTTGGAGGCTCATGCGATCCAGTTTGCGAACAAGGGTGCCGCGCAGCGAACGGGGTGAGAACTGGCGACGATCGTCCACCTGGGTTTCGGTGATGGTCACGAGCGGAGCCAGAATGATGGGGTAGCGGCGTCCTGCCAGCCAACGCAGCAAGAGCACGTCGAGTTGGCCGTTGAAGCCCACCAACGCCACCGGCGCTGGCGCGTCCTGCCGACGCCACTCACGCGCCAAGCTGGCGCTGACCCGTAGATAGCGAACAGCAAGCCGGAACAATGAGGTTGGAGAGAAATAGGTGCGCGTCTTATCGCGCGTGTCTTGCCACCGCGGGCGATGGCATTCGGCTGCGGAAATCGCCGCAGCGCACGCGTGACGAAGAATGCGAGTCACGGTGTGCTGGGAATTGTAGGTGCCGAACAAACACACAGATTGCGGCGCTGGGGCACCGCGGGATCTCACAACCGGCCACCCTCGACCTTCTGCAGCTCGGCGCCCGTACCGCAGGCCTCGATGTCGTTGGTACGTTCTCCCAACTCCATCCGACGGATGCGCAGCAGCACATCCTCGATCAGGTAGCGATTGGCGCCGATGAGATCCGCGATGAGACCGATGAGCACGATCTGAAATCCGATGGTGATGAGGAGCACGGTCAGCATCAACGACTGCAAGTGGCCTCCGCCTCCGTCGGCGAGGAAGAAGTAGAAGAAACGCATTCCGATCGCTACACCCGCAGCGATCATCAGGCCACCAATGTACGAGAATACCTTGAGCGGCTCGTAGAGCGCATAGATGCGTAGCATCGTGCTCGCGGAGCGCTTCACGTAGCTCCATGTGCTCGTGAATAGCTGCGAGTTGCGGCGTGGCTGATTCGTCGTCACCGGCACGTGTGTCACCGGCAGGCGCTTCTTACCCGCCTGGATGATAGTTTCCAACGTGTAAGTGAAGTCCGAGATCACGTTCAGCCGGAGCGCGGCATTGCGACTGAAAGCACGAAAACCACTGGTCGCATCCGGGATTTCTGTGCCCGACAGCGTCCTGACCGCGAAACTCCCATAGTACTGCAGCCACCGTTTCAGCGGACTGAATTGCCGCAGGGCTGACGGATTGCGATCACCCACCACCATCTCCGCTCGATGATCGAGAATGGGTCGGATCAATTGCGCGATGTCGCTGCCCGCATACTGATTGTCGGCATCGGTATTGACGATCACGTCGGCACCGAGCCGTAAACACGCGTCAATCCCAGCGGTGAACGCGCGCGCGAGACCACGGTTGTTCGGAAATCGGAGAATGTAGTCGACCCCCTCGGCGCGCGCGATCTCGGCTGTGGCGTCGATCGAGCCATCGTCAATCACCAGCACCTCGACACGTTCGACCCCTGCAACGGAGCGAGGCAGATCGCGGAGCGTCGCCGCCAAGTGATCCGCCTCGTTGTAACAGGGGATCTGGACGATGAGTTTGTGGACGGGGATCATCAGTTCCGACTTACTAAGGTGACATACGGCTGTCGACTATGTCAACGCAATTCCAGCTCCGCCGACGACAATAGGTTCGCCGTTTGACCGCCTCGTACCCGATGATAGAAGGTCCCCGCCTCGGAGAGCTATGCGGACACTGCTCGGACCTGTCCTGCTCGCCGCCGCCTTGTATCTGCCAGGTGCGAGCGTACGCCGCATACTGCCCGTGTCCGATGGCTCGCCGGACAGGACCGAGCACCGACTCTTCGAAGAGCTCCTGATCAGCGCCGTACTGATCTCATGGATTGGTCTGCTGGCGGCGGAGTTCGGAATTTTTCGTCCCCTGATCCTGGTCGTCGCTCTCGGTGCGTTTTGCTTGGCCCCTGCCCTCGTGCGCAAGACCCACGTCAACAAATACGGTCGTACGGATGCCATCGGAGTTGCCATCGCGCTACTAGCCGCCACCTGGGCGTCACCGCCCTTCGATACGCTGCTTTACGGCTCAGATTCGAGCGTCTATCAGGCCGGCGGCGTGCATCTGGCGCTGAGCGGGCGTCTTGAGTTCGAGGACCCGACCATCTTGGCACTGTCGCCAACTGAGCGGGCTTGGCTGTTGCCGAGCCAAGCGGCGGATGGGTCCCCACCTTATCTCCGCCTGGCGGGCGGATTCACCTTGGCCGACAACAACTCACCCATCGTGCTGCCGGCTTTTCATCATCTGTTTATGGTTTGGACCGGACTGTTCGTTCTTGCCGGCGGTCTGAGCGCCGCGCCGTGGGCGGCGGTATTGTTTACGGCACTTGGGCTATGGGCGATCTATCGCTTTGTTGCGACAGCAAACGGCCCACTCGCAGCAGTTGTCGCTGTCCTACTGCTAGCGGCGACAGCACCCCAATATTGGTACAGTCGCTTCCCGATGCCCGAAGTAGCGACCCAGTTTCTCGTATGGTCAGGGCTCGCGTCATTTGTCATGTGGCAACAGGATCGAAGCATCCGTGACGCGCTCATCGCAGCCGCGGCACTCGGCATTGCCGGCATCATGCGTGCCGATCAACTGCCATTGCTGGCGTTGCCCGTGTTGTGGGCACCTGTGTTCGACACGCGCCCGTCGCGACGTCACTGGGCTATCTTCGCAGCGGTGCTGGGGGTTTTGTGGCTCCACGCGGCGCTTCACTTGATTACATTTCGGACGCACTACTTCAGCTTCTTCCGCAATCTCGCCGTGGCAGAGTTGCCGCAACAAGCCAACCTGGGCGGGCTGCTTGCCGTGATCGCGGTGCTCGCCGCGATCGGCCTCGTGCAGTGGGGACAGTGGCGCGGCTGGCGCCCCGTCCTCATCGCGATCGCCGGGGCCGGAACACTCGCCGACGCGGAACTCCTGCTGGGAGGTGGTGAATGGAACGTCTCAACCGTCGACAATCTTACAACATATTGCGGAATACCACTTCTCGTCGCCGCAGCGGCAGGGGTGGCGGTCGTCGGGCGCGCGAGAACCCTCGCGCTATTCTGGCTCACGTTCGCCCTCGCGACAGCGCATGTACTCATAGATCCCCACGCACAGCCAGTGCCGCTATGGCTGGCTCGTCGGTTCGTGCCCGTGGTACTCCCGGGCATCGCGTTTCTCGCAGCCTGTACGCTGTCGGGTCTGTATCGCGTGGGTTGGCGGATGACGAGCGCGGTTGCCTCTCTGGTCTGCTTCGCGCTTCCCGCTCTGCGTATCATCCCACTGGCGATGTACACGCTGTATCCGCAGGCCACCCTGCATGTCCAGACCATCGCTTCCCTACTGCCCCCGGATGCCGTTGTCCTTGCCGAGAAAACCACGTTCCAACTAACGCAGCTCCAAGCCGCACTGTGGGCAATCCGGGGGACTCCCCCCTATCTGATCGAGCCCGATCGCCGGCCTGAGGTTTCAGAGCTGATGCGGAACCTCTCACCGCGGCCGATCTATTGGTTGTCGGTGTCGATGGAGCCGCCGGGCCTGATGGAGGGCGTGGCCACTACACCGGTTGCGAGCTACGAGTTCGCTTTTCCCTCTGCGGGTTTCGAACGTTATCGCGAACAGGTGGTAGTACGCGGAACGATGCGGGTGGACATGTACCGTCTCCGCCTTCTCGATGCGGATGCAAGAAGGGCCGAGTAGCGCAAGGCTACTCGGCCCTTCTCGTACGGAACTGACTACTGATGGCTAAAGCGCTTAGCGAATGATCCCCACGCGCCCGATCACATCTCCCGGATTCAGGGGCGTAGCGTCGATCAACTCGGCAGCGACGAACTCAATGTTCTTGTTAGTACCCAGCAAGGCAGCGGAATTCAACCCACCGCACGAACTGAGGGCGGTCCTGTTAAGACACACACCGGCCACAGAGCAGGTGAACGTCGGGCAGGTCGCCATCGAATCAACATACGTCGCCGGCTGGCCACTGCGGTTGGTTGTCCGCACAGTAAGCTTCAATTTCGCCTTCTGTGCCGACGGGAAACCCGAACCAACCAGTACCACACGACCGCTGCGGCTGATGATCAACCGTGCCAAACGGAACGTCTTGAGCGAACCCGACGACCTCGGACAGGCACCGATGCTGTCGACCGTCGTCACTCCCGTCCCATCGCATTCATCGAATCCCTGAACCAGCCATGCTATGAAGACCGGGGCAATCTGGCTCGGATTGGGAATCACGGCCTTTGCCGCAAATGGCATTCCAATCAGCGCCGCCACGATCGCTAACCGTCCAATTCTGCGCCTCATCATTGCTCGCCTCCTTTTTCTTTCTCTCTCAAGAGTAATTGCGACCCCAAGGTGCTGCCCCCCAGTTCAACCTGAGGGTGACGGCGCCCGTGCCTGCTGCTGGATTCTGTCCGTCATGACTTCAGCCGATCCCTACTTTCACCGTGACTGGGATTATCTACCCAGTACGCAAACTTTGTCAAGAAAAAAATCAAGCGCCTGCATTTCTCACGATTTCGGCCGATTTTGACCGCTCGTCTCGTCACCCAACGGCTGCGCCAGAGCGGCATGCGCGGCCTGTTGTTCCGCAGCCCGCTTGCTCGAACCTACGCCTTGTGCAACCAGTCGGCCGCCGATTTCCACTGCAACAACAAACCGACGGTCATGATCCGGTCCGGAGCTTCCAACGACTCGGTAATGCGGAGTGGTGCCGAGCGCAGCCTGCACCCGCTCTTGCAGGCGGGTCTTGTAGTCCGTGTTGTGGGCGGTGGTGGCGCCCAGCTCGGCTGCAAAGTGCGCCTGCACCAAAGCTCGCACGCACGCGTATCCCGCGTCTAGAAACACGGCACCGATCACCGACTCGTATGCGGCCGCCAAGATCGAGCCCTTCGATCGTCCATCCGTCTTCTGTTCGCCGCGACCGAGTCTGAGCGCCGCGTCAAGGCCAAGTTCTTTCGCCTTGGACGCCAGGGTCTCGGCCTTCACGCACGCCGCGCGCGCAAGCGACAGCTTGCCCTCACTCCACTCCGGATGCCGCTCAAACAACAGCTCCGCAATCGCCAGCGCGACCGCCGCATCGCCGAGAAATTCGAGCCGCTCGCTCGCACACGCGTTGTCAGTACGTGGCACCGACGCATGCGTCAAGGCTTGCCGCAGGAGGCTGTCATCTTGAAACTCGTGGCCGATCCGTTCCGCCGTGCGCTGCAGCGACGTCTCACCTTCAGAATCCGACGTGCACATTTTTACCTGGTCTCTTCGACGTCCGTACTGGACTGGTTCCTGTTGCGCCTGAGTCTGACGATCGCGTCGTGCACACCTCGCTACGCCGCCGCGTCGCTGAACCCCGCGCGCTCAATCCACCCACCGCCAACGACCCGCTCGCCATCGTACAGCACTGCCGCCTGCCCTGGCGTGATCGCCGCCAGCCCTCGTGGCGCACTGATGGTGAAAGCGTGATCCGTCGCGGTCTCAACTTGAACCATCGTCGGCTCGAAACGCGAGCGGATTTTCACGCTCAACATCGCACCCGGCAACGGGGGCGTCCCGCTGATCCACACCGCTTGCGTGGCGCTCAATCCAATCGCGGTCGTCGCTTCACGCGGTCCGACGTAGACCACGCGTTCGACCGGATCGATGCGCGTGACGTACAGCGGGCGACCGGCACTCAGCCCCAACGCCCGCCGCTGCCCAACCGTGAAGCAATGAATCCCTTCGTGCTGCCCCACCACCACACCGGCTTCATCGACGATCGCACCGCCACGAACCGCCGGCGCCCGCTTCGCCACGAACGACACGTACTCACGGCGCGGCGCAAAGCACACTTCCTGACTCTCCGGCTTCGCCGCCACGCTCAGGCCGAGCGCTTCGGCCCTGCGGCGCACCTCGTTCTTCGTCAAGGCGCCGATGGGAAAGATGGTGCGCGACAGCACGTCTGGGGTTAGCGCGAACAGGAAGTACGACTGATCTTTCGCTGCGTCGATCGCACGCCACAGCTGCGATCGATCACCATCTTCACCGTGCGTCACGCGCGCGTAGTGCCCGGTCGCGACCCATGTGGCGCCGAGCTCACGGGCACGCTCCCAAAACGCGCCGAACTTGACGAATTGATTGCAGCGCACGCACGGATTCGGCGTGCGACCGGCGACGTACTCCGCCACAAACGGATCGACGACCGCTGCCGCAAATTGGCGCTGGAAATCCATTACGTAGAACGGAATGCCGAGCTGCGATGCGACGCCACGGGCATCGAGGAAGTCGTCGAGGGTGCAGCATCCGCTGGTCGATGCGCCGTTCTCGCCGGCCCACAGGCGCATCGCCACGCCAATCACGTCGTAACCCTGCTCCACCAGTAGTGCGGCCGCAACCGAGCTATCGACGCCGCCGCTCATGCCCACCACGACGCGCGGCCCCCTAGACATGGACGACCTCGCGAGGCTGCACGCGGCGCACTTGGGCGACGAGGGCGGCAACCACGTCGATGGTCCGATCGATCTCCCCTACCGTCGTTTCCCGTCCCAGGCTGAACCGCACACCATCGCGTGCTTCGTCGTTGGTCAGCCCGATCGCGCGCAGTACGTGCGACGGCTCGGCCGCGCCCGCCGCACACGCCGAACCGGTCGAGATCGCCACGTCCTCGATGTCCGCCCCCGCCACCAGCGCCTCACCGCGCACGCCTTCGATGCACACGTTGAGCGTATTCGGCAGACTGTGATCGCGCGGGCTGTTCCGCCGCACGCCACCGATCGCCGCCGCCAGGCCATCCCACAGACGCTCGCGCAGCTCGGTCGTACGCGTACCCGTCACGTCATCCACCACGGCGACTTGGCACGCTGCGCCGAATCCGACGATGCCGGCTACGTTCTCGGTGCCTGAACGCCGCCCGCGCTCTTGGCCACCGCCGAGCGCGCGCGGCTCCAGCGCCACCCCTCCGCGCACCCACAACGCGCCGACACCCTTGGGTCCGCCAAGCTTGTGCGCCGAGAGCGAGAGCACATCCGTTTGCTCCGCAACCACGGGGATCTTGCCGACCGCCTGCACCGCATCGACGTGGAGCACAGCTCCGGCAGCGCGACACAGCGCGGTAATCTCGGCGATCGGCTGGATCGTTCCAATCTCGTTGTTCGCCCACCCCACGCTTACGAGAGCAACGCGGTGCTGAAGCGCTACGCGTAGCCCATCGAGATCAACCCGCCCAGTACGATCGACATCGAGGCGGTGAACGCGGCGCCCGTCTTCTTCCAATCGCGTCGCCGACGCGAGCACCGACGAGTGCTCGATCGTCGTTGTAACCAGGGCGCCATCCTTCACCGCCGCGATTCCGAACAGCGCCATATTGTTGGCTTCGGTCCCGCCGCTGGTGAATACGATCTCACTCGCCCGTGCACCAATGAGTCGCGCGACCTGCGCGCGCGCGTTCTCCACTGCCACACGGGCACGCGAACCGAGCCGATGCACGCTCGATGGGTTACCGAACTCTGCCCCGAGGTACGGCAGCATGGCGGCGCGCGCCTCGGGACGAAGCGGCGTGGTGGCGTTGTAGTCCAGGTAAATCACGGTCGAACCGATGCTACTCCGCGCCCTGGCCGGCCTTCTGCGAGCGGCGGTGGCGCTTGCCGTCCTTGTAGAGCTTGTACTCCATGCTGTCGACCAACGCCTGCCAACTCGCCTCGATCACGTTGGGCGACACCCCCACCGTACCCCAGCGCTCGTGCTCGTCACCCGACTCGATCAGCACCCGCACGCTCGCGGTCGTACCAGTACCCGAACTGAGCACTCGCACCTTGTAATCGAGGAGCTTCATCTGATCGATTTGCGGGTAGAACTTCATCAAGGCTTTCCGCAGCGCCTTGTCGAGCGCGTTCACCGGGCCATTGCCCTGCGCCGCGGTGTGCTCGACGGTGCCATCGGGACCTTCAATCATGATGGTGGCTTCCGCCAGTGGCTCTTCGTCCTCGCTGCGCTTCTCGTCGATCACGCGAAAACCCTTGAGCCGGAAGTGCCGTACGCGCTCGTTGTGGAGGCCCTTCTGCAACAGCAGCTCGAACGACGCCTCGGCGCCCTCAAACTGATAGCCCTGATGTTCAAGGTCCTTCAGCTCGCTCAGCACGCGGCGCACGTTGAGATCAGTACTGTCCAAGTCGATGCCATACTCCTGCGCCTTGTAGACGATGTTACCGCGGCCGGAGAGATCGGACACCAGCACGCGCTGATGATTGCCGACCAGCGCCGGATCGATGTGCTCGTAGGTCAGCGGATTCTTCTGCACCGCCGCGACGTGAATACCACCCTTGTGGGCGAACGCACTCATGCCGGTGTACGCCTGCCGTTTGTTGGGCTCGATATTCGCCAACTCGTAGACGAAGCGCGACAGTTCCTGCAGGCGCCGCAGCTGCGCCGCGGTTACTATCTTGTACCCCATCTTGATCTGCAGGTTCGCCATCAGCGAGCAGAGATTGGCGTTACCGCAGCGCTCGCCGATGCCGTTGATGGTGCCCTGCACTTGCACCGCGCCATGCTGCACCGCGATCAAGCTGTTGGCCACGGCCAGCTCGGCATCGTTGTGGCAATGAATGCCGACCGGTGTCTGTGTCATTGCCCGCACCGCATCAACCCCCGCCGCGACTTCTTCCGGCAAGCGCCCGCCGTTGGTTTCACACAGGCAAAGCAAATCGGCACCACCGTCGGCCGCCGCCTGCACGCACTCGAGGGCGAACTCGGGATTGGCGCGAAAGCCGTCGAAAAAATGCTCGGCGTCGAAGATCACCTGATCGACGCGCTTTTTCAAAAAACTGATGGTGTCGTGAATGACCTCGAGGTTGGCCGCCTTCGAAATGCGCAGATCGTCGCGTACGTGGAGATCCCAGGCCTTTCCGAAAATCGTCACCACTGGCGTCTCAGCGCGCAGCAACATCGCGACGTTGGTATCGTGCGCCGCCTTGACGTTGACGCGGCGGGTCGACCCGAACGCCGCCAGCTTGGCGTGGCGCAGCGAGAGATTCTTGGCCTCGCGGAAGAACGCTTCGTCGCGCGGATTGGAACCGGGCCAGCCGCCCTCGATGTAGTCGACGCCAAACTCGTCGAGTCGTTCCGCGATCCGCAGCTTGTCCTCCAACGTGAAGGCAACGTCCTCCGCCTGCGTGCCGTCGCGCAGGGTCGTGTCGTAGATCTGGATCGTGCGGCTCACGCCGGCACCTCGCTGACGAGCCCGCGCTCGACCAGCGCCTCGTGTAACACACGCACCGCCAGCTCCGCATACTTCGCCTCGATCACCACGGACACCTTGATCTCCGATGTAGAGATCATCTGGATGTTGATGCCTTCGTGCGACAGCACTTCGAACATCTTCGACGCCACGCCCGCATGGCTGCGCATGCCGAGGCCGACGATCGACACCTTGGCAACGTCGGTGGCGGTGGCCACGCCGCCGGCGCCCACCTCGCGCGCGAGCTGCTCGACAATAGCGAGCGCCTGTTGAAAATCCGTGCGCGGCACGGTGAACGTGAGATCGGTGAAGCCGTCCGCGCTCGCATTCTGGATAATCATGTCGACGACGATGTTAGCCGCCGCAATCGGTCCGAACACCTTCATCGCCAGGCCCGGACGATCCGGCACATGGCGCAGCGTGATCTTGCTCTCATCGCGGTCGAGGGTCACCCCCGACACCAGTACGTCTTCCATTCCATGTTCCTCCGGTACAACCCAGGTGCCTTCGGCATTCGAGAAACTCGAGCGCACGTGCAACGGCACCTGGTAGCGCTTGGCAAACTCCACCGCGCGGATCTGCAACACCTTGGCGCCGAGGCTCGCCATCTCCAACATCTCGTCGAACGAGATGCGCGCCAACTTGCGCGCGCCCGGGCAAATCCGCGGATCAGACGTGAACACGCCCTCCACATCAGTGTAGATCTCGCACACATCCGCCTTCACGGCCGCCGCCACGGCAACTGCCGTGGTGTCGCCGCCTCCCCGGCCGAGCGTGGTGATGTTCTCGTTCTCGTCCACCCCCTGAAAACCCGCGACCACCGCCACCGTGCCACCGCGGGCGACTTGCAGCAGGTTGTCCGCATCGATGCGCTTGATGCGGGCTTTTCCGAACACACTGTCGGTCGCGATCCGAATCTGATGTCCCAGGAATGACTGGGCCGGGGTGCCGAGATCGCGCAGCGCCATCGCCAGCAGCGCCACCGCCGCCTGCTCGCCGGTGGCGAGCAGCACATCGACCTCGCGCGGCTGCGGGTCCGGCGACACTTCACGCGCCAACCCCAGCAAGCGATTGGTCTCCCCAGCCATCGCCGATACCGTGACAACGACTTGGTTGCCGGCCTGGTGCGTGGCCGTCACCCGCTGCGCCACCGCGCGGATGCGCTCAGCCGTACCGACGGACGTGCCGCCATATTTCTGAACGATCAATGCCATCAACTCTCTCGCAACGCCTCAAGCAGCGGATCATACCCAACCCCGTGCGCCGCCGCCACCAATTGACGTTCGGTTTCCCCCACGAACGTGAGTGAGACCTCCAGAAATTCCGTCAGCGGCTCGCCCAATCGTTCGAACCACTCGACCGCGCAGACACCGCGCCCGTAGAGGTATTCGCGCAGCGCCAGCCGGTCCAACTCGCTGGGCGCGAGTCGAAACAGGTCGATGTGGTACAGCGGCAGCCGTCCGCCACTGTACTCATTCACCAGCGTAAAGGAAGGACTGCGCACGCGATCGGGATCGATTCCGAGCCCGGCCGCCAGACCGCGGACGAAGACCGTCTTGCCGGCGCCGAGTTCGCCGCGCAGCCCGATCAACTCGCCACCGCGGCACGCCGCGGCGAGACGGGCGCCCAGCGCATGGGTTTCCTCGTCCGAGCGAGTCACCCGTTCGATCCGCGCAGGCGTCGTCATCGCAGACGATGTACCTGGCCGACCCGCCGCGGTCCAGCGCAGGGCGGCCAGGCGAGCGCATCCCAGGCTCGATTCGCAGGGGAGCGGCACTGCCCGCTTGACCGCCGCTGCATATTCGCCTTATGTTCGTCCTCCAGCAGGAGGCTGCCCATGTTCACGGCTCCGAGCGGAGATCCTGGAACGGTTCGGCTTCGACCTATCTCAACGCCACCGCCGCTGATCTCTAGCGACTGGCCCGCCGCCAAGCCCAAGCTCCTCGATCAGGTCCGCGACGCGATTGGATGCGGCACCTGAGTTATCGAACCGAGCAAGCCTATATCGGCTGGATCAGACGATTCATCGTGTTCCACCATAAGCGCCACCCACGGGAAATGGGGAAGACCGAGGTGTCGGCATTCCTGTCCTCGTTGGCAACCAGCGGGCACGTGAGCGCGTCCACCCAGAACCAGGCACTCAATGCCGTGCGCTTTCTGTATCGGGAGGTGTTGGAGATGGCGCTGGGCTGGCTGGACGATGTGGTCCGAGCCAAACGTTCCCGCCGACTGCCAGTTGTGCTGACCCGCGAGGAGGTCAAAGCGTTGCTGGCCCACCTGGCAGGACGCGAATGGCTCATGGCGATGCTGCTGTACGGCGCCGGTCTCCGACTGCTGGAGTGCTTGAGCTTGCGCGTCAAGGACATCGACTTCACGCGCAACGAGATCCTGGTGCGCGAGGGCAAGGGGCAGAAGGACCGGCACACGATGCTCCCGGCGGCCGTGAAGGAGCCGTTGAAGCAACACCTTAACGAGCTGCGCGCGCGGCATGCGGAACACGTTCGCCGCGGGCGGTCCGCCGTTCACCTACCCAATGCCCTTGAGCGAAAGTATCCCAACGCGGCCACCGACTGGAGCTGGCAATGGGTCTTTCCTGCCAGTGATCTGTGTGCGCATCCGCGCACCGGCTTGGTCGCACGCTTTCATCTGCATGAGTCGGTCTTGCAGCGGGCGGTGAAGGCAGCGGTTGGCAAGGCCGCGATAGGCAAGCCCGCCGGGTGCCACACCCTGCGCCACAGTTTTGCGACCCATCTGCTCGAAAGCGGATCCGACATCCGTACGATCCAAGAATTACTGGGGCACGCCGACGTGCGCACGACCATGGTCTACACGCACGTGCTCAACCGCGGCGGGCCGGGCGTGCTGAGTCCGGCCGACCGGCTGTAGCTGATACCCGAACAGGCGCACCTTGAAAGCCATGGCCGGCCTCGCTTCGTGGGCGCAACCCGCTGCCGTCGTGCGTGCTACACTGCGAGGCTTTCGCAAGCATGGCCCGCAGGTCTCTTGCACGCCGCGCGTAACGGTGTGACAACGCTTCACATCACAGGCAGAGGCGGCGAGCACGTGTGTGCTACGCTGCAGGCTTGCCGCAGCTATGTACGCCGATTGCTCCGGCCGCCGCGTACTATGCTGCGTGCCCGCGCAAGACTTGCACACCCGACCGCATCGTCGCAGCGCGGCAAGGCCGCGAGTTCCCGGCGCCTGCGCGCGTTGCCGCCGCCACGCGCCGCGTGCTACGTTGCGCAGCATAGTACCGCCGCCAGGGTGGCGGGCGTCAGCTAATTGAGATGTTCGGCTGATCGTGAATGACCATGTACCGTGCGGCTTCTCGTCTTTTCCTTCTGTTGGCAATCGCTGGATGTACCGCGGCATCGAACGTTGCGCCGCCTGAGCGTCCCGCGAGGACGTCGTCGGATGACCTGGCGGACTTTGGGAACGAAATGTCTTACTTCTTTCTGGCGCCGAGCAAGGAAAGATTTGTCGCGTTCCAGCAGCGCGCTGATCACTTCCAAGGCGAACTTGAAAGCACTGGTAACGGCGCTGACATTCTCGTGGCGGTGATGATCGCGAGAATATCGGGGACCTACAGTTGGCCTGTGTCCGATACACCGTTCGGGGCC
>JBGOUW010000481.1:0-3889 GCA_041477755.1 Binatia bacterium | reverse complement strand
CTGAACGAGATCTTCCGCGGCATCGTCACCCACCTCCACGACATCGAACTCGCCGCCCCGCCGCGCCGCTTGCGCTCGACCTTCATCAATGGCGTAAAGGAAATGCGCATCCGCTTTCGCCCCGGCCCGATCGAAGCCTGAATCGACAAGGAGTCTGCAATGCGTACCGAACTGTGCGATCAACTCGGGATCGAGTTCCCCATCTTCGCGTTCAGCCACTGCCGCGACGTCGTCGCCGCCGTCAGCAAAGCCGGCGGATTCGGCGTCCTCGGCGCGGTCGGATTCTCACCCGACCAGCTCGAGATCGAGCTGAAATGGATTGATGAACATATCGGTGACAAGCCGTACGGCGTCGACATCGTCATTCCCGGCAAGTACGAGGGCATGGGCGAAATCGATCCGAAGAAGCTTGAAGAGCAACTGCTCGCTGCCATCCCACCGCAGCACCGGGCCTTCGCCGACAAGGTCCTCGCCGATCACGGCGTGCCCAAACTGCCGGCCGACGAGAAGCCGGCGAGTCAGTTGTTGGGTTGGACGGCCGCGACCGCCACGCCGCAGGTCGAAGTCGCGCTCAAACACCCGAAAGTGAAACTGATCGCCAACGCGCTCGGTACGCCGCCGAACGACGTGATCGAACAGATCCACGGCAGCGGCCGGCTGGTCGCCGCGTTGTGCGGTTCGAGCAAGCACGCGCTCTCACACAAAGCGGCCGGCATCGACATCATCATCGCGCAGGGTTACGAGGGCGGCGGCCATACGGGCGAGATCGGCAGCGTGGTGTTGTGGCCCGAAGTGATTGACGCGGTCGCGCCGACACCGGTGCTCGCCGCCGGTGGCATCGGCACTGGCCGGCAGATCGCCGCGGCCCTGGCCATGGGCGCGCAAGGGGTGTGGACCGGCTCGCTGTGGCTCACCGTACAAGAAGCCGACGCGCCGCCAGCGCAGACGCAGCAACTCCTCGACGCGACCAGCCGCGATACCGTGCGCTCGCGCTCGTTCACCGGCAAGCCATGCCGCATGCTGAAGAACGACTGGACCGAAGCTTGGGAAGGTCCCGACTCGCCCGGCACGCTCGGCATGCCGATGCAGTTCATGGTCACCTCCGACGCCGTTTCGCGCGGCCACCGCTACGCCGACAAAGCGAAGAAGGTGATGTTCAACCCGGTCGGTCAGATCGTCGGCACCATGAACACCGTACGCCCGGTCAAAGAAGTTGTCCGACAGTTGGTCGAAGAGTACCTCGAAGCCAGCGAACGGTTGCAGCGGCTAACGGCCGGCGCCGCCGAGTGACATTCGCGTTGGCGAGTTAGAGCGCCGGCCGCCCGATCCGTCATCGCATGGCCGACTGCGCGCACGGCGTTCCCTCGGGATCAGCGACTATTGCGCAGCAGCCGCCCCGCGGCTACCCCTGTCTGCTTGTCGTTCTCGATCGTGACTTCACCGTTCACCAACACGTAGCGGTACCCGATCGCCCGCTGGATGCGGCGCCACTCGTTGGCGGGGAAATCGTGGACCTTTTCCACTGGAGTCATCGCCAGCCGGTCGAAGTCGTAGACGACGATGTCCGCGGCCTTGCCCTCCTCCAACGTGCCGCGGTCGGTGAAGCCGGCGCAATAGGCCGGCAGGGTCGACAGTTTCCAGTGCACCTCTTCGAGCGAGAGAACGTCATTGTCACGGGTGGCGCGGATGATGGTCTCGGTGGGATAGCGGCCCGCCGTCAGGAAGCGCGTGTGCGCCCCGCCATCGGAGACCCCGGGGATGATGTACGGATCGAGCATCAGGTCGCGAAAGCCGGCGAGCTTGGTATTCGCCGGCAACGAGAAGAACGTCGCCTTGAGGCCATCGGCGCAGGCGATGTCGAGCAGCACGTCGACCGGATCTTTGCCGAGCTGCTCGGCAATGTCGCCGATGGTTTCGTTGACGTACTGCTTCGTCTCATCGCAGAAGGTCTCGGCGATGACGATGTTCTCGATCGCACTCAGCGCAATCCACGGCCGATTCGCGCGCAGCGCCGGCCGGCGCGCCGGATCGGAGAGCTTGTGCAGTCGCTCTGCGACCGTGCCGGTCGTCGCTTCGGCCCAGCACTGCATTTCGTCGAAGAGGTTCCACTCGTCGAAGGAGAACGTGAACCCGGCGTCGGTGGTGACGCCTTGGCCGTACACCGGCAAGCCACGTTCGTGGCAGCCACGCAGCCACGCGAGCTGGCCGAGATGCACGTGCGGCGCGTTGTCGAACGCGAGAACGACATTCCACAGAATCGGCCGGCCACTGACGTGGGCCAGCTTGGCGATGTGATCGAGCGTCGTGCCGTCGCTTTTCGCCAGCGTCATCTGAATGAAGCCTTCGTTGCGTTCGGCGAGGACTTCGGCGAGCTGGACACAGGTCTCGTCGCGCATGACGTCGCTGACCATCGGCGTGCCGTCGAAGTCGCGCTGCACCTCGACGCCGCTGCCGGGTTCGAGCCGTTGAGCCGACCAGCCGCCAGCGCCGTGATCCATCGCTTCGTGCAGTAGGCGTCGCATCTCGGCGTGCTCGGCGTCGGTCGGCATCACGCCGGCCTTGGCGCGCTCAGCACCCAGCACCCACACCAGCAGCGGCCCCACCGGCATGAACGGACGCACGTTGATCGACTTGGGTAACCGATCGAGACAATCGAGAAATTCCGGGAACGTGATCCAGTCCCACGGCAAGCCGGCCTTCATCGCGTTGTACGGGATCGCCTCGACGCGCGTCATCGAGCGCATCGCCCGCTCGCGATCGTCGGGGCGCACGGGAGCAAACCCGAACCCGCAGTTGCCGATCACTACCGACGTCACGCCGTGCCAGCCCGACAGAGTGCAATACGGATCCCAGAACACTTGCGCGTCATAGTGCGTATGCAAGTCGACGAATCCGGGCGCGACGATCATGCCCTCCGCGTCGAGCACGCGGGCGGCGTCGGACGGTTTGATGTGCCCGAGCTTGGCAACGCGGCCGTTGGTGATCGCGACGTCGCACCGCCGTCGCGGCATGCGCGTGCCGTCAACGACCATACCGCCTGTGATCACCGTGTCGTAGCGAGTCATAGCCAGAACCTCCGCGCTACAGGCGCGCCCTTCTTGCTATTCCCGCGATGCGATCCTTGTCAACCGCCATCTCCGTCCCGGTCGTGTCTCGGTTTGAGCGCAACGCAAGTTGTCATTGCGAGGAACGAGCGACGAAGCACTCTCGGTTCCCTGTAGGGGCGACGCATGCGTCGCCCGCGAACGGACGTGTCCACCGCAGTGAACACGGAAGGCGATGCATGCATCGCCCCTACGCCTCAGAGAAGATCGCCAATTGCTGACATTTGCGAGACACGACACGGAACAAGTGGGCCGCTGTGTCACTTTCAAACTGAGACACTACTCTCCGTCCGAAGTCAGGCTGGGCAACGGGACGCGACCAGCGACAACCAGTTCTCCGTTCGTTGACGCTCCGGCGTGGCACGTGGTACCTGCATCGATGCTCACACAGGGTTGGCGCTTCCACCAACGCCAAGGCGACGAGGAGGTGCACGCATGAAACTCGCTACGTTTAGCCATCACGGATCGACGCGCGTCGGCGCCGTCGTCGGCGATGAGGTCGTCGATCTCGGCCACATCGCGCAGCAGATGCCGACCTTCCTCGCCATCGGCGCCGACGCGCTGGTCGCTGCTCGCGCGGCGATTGACGCGGCCCAGCCGCGGCTGCGCTTGGCCGACGTGCACTTGCGCGCGCCCGTCCTTCACCCGCCAAAATTTCTCGCCATTGGTCTCAACTACGCCGATCACGTCGCCGAGTCGGGACAGGAGCCGCCACACTTGCCGCTGTTCTTCAACAAGCAATCAACCTGCGTGACGGGCCCCTACGATCCGATTCACTTGCCGCG
>JBGOUW010000391.1:0-4859 GCA_041477755.1 Binatia bacterium | reverse complement strand
GCGCTGGTGACGGGGCAGGGGCCCCACGAAGCGCCGGCCGGCGTGGTCGTGCTGCGCACCTGTCACCAGGACCGCAGCTCGGCGCACACGGTGAGCTACACCAGCGCCCTCGCGGTGCTGATGCTGTTGCTCGCCGACTACGCCGACGATGAGCGGCTGCGCCGCGTGGTCCTCAGTTTGCCGACGCTGCTCGCCGAAGCGCTGCGAAGCGAAGCGGTCGTGCGCGAGCTGGCGGAGCGGTACGAGGATCGGCAACGCGTCTACTTTGTCGGCGGCGGACCGCACGCGGTCACCGCGTCTGAGGCGGCGCTGAAGGTGAAGGAGACCAGCTACATTGTCAGCGAAGGCTTTGCGGTCGAGCAGATGCTGCACGGCCCCATGCAAGCGGTCGAGGCGACGGATCTGGTCGTCGCCATCGCGCCGAGCGGTCCGTCGACGCAGCGGATCGGCGATCTGCTCAATGCTGCAAACGAGATTGGTGCGGCGAGGATCGCCGTGGTGTCGGGCGGCGAGTTACTTACTGCCGACGCGTCGATTCAGATTCCCGCCGCGCGCGAATCGGTCAGCCCGTTGACGAGCGTCGTGTCGCTGCAACTGTTCGCGTACTGGGCCGCGGTCGCGCGCGGCAGGAACCCCGATTGCTTTCGGCTCGACGATCCACGGTACAAGAGAGCCAGCAGTCGATTTGCGTTGTGAAGTGTTTGCGGTGTCCGGACAGCGCCGCGTGTCCGCTGCCGTTGCGTGTCGGCTGACGCCGGCGTAGAGCTGCCACATGCGTTATGAATACTCGCGTGCAGAGATTCTCGCCGAGCACGCCTACGAACGGCCGCTGGTACTTGACGACGTGCCGTGTCACGGCGGGTTCATCGACGGACGCTACGTGTCGCCGCGGACGCTGTGGCGGGCGCCGGCGATCGACGCTTGGCAGTCGCGCTTGCCGGCGGGTGAGTTGGCCGCGGTGTTGGGGCCGATCGAGGCGGCGATCCCGCCACATTTTCCGAACGTCGCGCAAACGAAGTTGCTGGTGCGAAACGGTGTGACCGTTCCGCTGGTGCGTATCCTGTCGCTGATTGCCATCATCGAAGGCTATGGCGGTGAGGTGCTGCGCAACGTGCCGGTCCCGCCATGGTCGCAACGCGTGCGCGAGCCGGTCGACGGCACGGCGCTGGCGCACCTCGGCGCACTGTTCGAGGCGCACGCGCGCGACGAATCCGGCCATCGACTGATGTGGGAATTGGCGCGCGATATCGCGCTCGACAAGCCGACGATTCCCGAGCTGGCGCCCAACCTGGCGCCGCCGACGGGCGTGCGGTTGCTACCGGAGATCCCGGAAGACCTCGAAGCCGTCATCGTACGCATGCTCGGCGTACTGACGGTCGAGGTGTTCGCGGTCGAAGCGTTCCGCTGGGCGCGGGCAGTGCTCGGTGATCGCGAGCTGTTCCGCCGCCACGACGAGGCCAGCACGCTGATCGCCTACATTCAGCAAGATGAAGCGCCGCACGTCGGCTACCTCGCGACGGCACTGGCCGAGTTGCGCTGCCGCACGCTTGGCGTGGTGGCCGGCCGCGACGTCATCGATCGCGCGCGCGACGTCATCGTCACCTTCCAGACCGGTCCGCGGCATCGCGGCAACGTCGAGTTCCGTATGCAAGTGATCGAGAAATGTCTCGCCGATCACCCGAAGCGCGATGAGCTGTTGCGAGAGTTTCAGTCGCTGAGCGTGTGAGGCTACGGTTTGTAGCC
Source organism: Binatia bacterium (assembly GCA_041477755.1). Classification (GTDB taxonomy): domain Bacteria; phylum Desulfobacterota; class Binatia; order HRBIN30; family JACQVA1; genus JACOST01. The sequence goes on along the minus strand of JBGOUW010000391.1, from coordinate 3,116 downwards.
GATCACCGCGCCGTTGGCGCCCGGGGATTCGAAGCGGACCGTGCGGATCTTCTTGAAGCCGATGTCCTTGAGCCACGCGCTGTACTCGCCCGCCGTATAGTTGCGGCCGCCGGATGTCTCGATCAACATATTCAGGCTCATGAGCGCGCCCGGCACCGGGCCGCTCTTGTCGTTGTTCACCAGCAGCTCGCAGATGATCACCGCGCCGCCGCGCGGCAGGGCGTCGTAGCACTTGCGCAGGATCGCGCGGTCGTCGGCTTCGCTCCAGTCGTGCATGATCATCGAGAGCACGATCAGGTCGTGACCGCTGGGATAGGCGGCGTCGCGGAAGAAGTCGCCGCCGATGGTTTGAATGCGGTCGCTCAGCCTCGCCTGAGCGATCTTGGTCGCGGCGATCTCGGCTACTTGGGGAAGGTCGTACACACTGGCACGCAGGTGGCGGTAGCGCTGGCAGAGTTGGATGTCGTACGCCCCGGAGCCGCCGCCGACATCGAGCAGCCGCTTGAACGGCTTCAAGTCGATCGCCTTCGCGAGTACCGCGCCGGTTGACATCGAGATCGAGTGCATCGCCTCCCAAAAGCGGGCGAGCAGTTCCCCTTCGATGCCGTCGAACAGCGACTGCTGCGTAGCCGGATCCCACGTGGTTGGACGATTTGTGCGGATGGCGTCGGTGAGCTTCGCCCAGCCGGCGTACAGCCGGCGATCGAGCATCTCGACGAAGCCGCCGAAATAGTAGGGCTTGCCGCGCACGAGAAATTCCTCGGCGAGGGGGGTGTTGTGGTAGCGGCCACCCTTCTTCTTGAGCAGACCGAGCGCGGCGCAACCGGTGAGCAACATCTCTGCCGGCCGCTCAGCGATGGCGAGTGCACTCGCGAGCTTCTCGGCGGTGGTGCCTTTGTTGCGTGCGAGGCGCGTGAACAGATCGAAATCCAGCGCCGACGCGAAGGTCTTGAAGACCCAGAAGCTCGTGGCGAGTTGCATCAACGGTAGTGCGGACAACGGCTGACGGCGCGTCTTTGGCATCCCCGGTTCTCCCTAGTCAGTGTTTGAAGCGCGGCATCACGTCGCGCGCAAACAGCTTGATACCATCCTGGCTGGGGAAGTCCATGAACCAGAGCATGAAGTGGGTGACGCCGAGGGCGGTATAGTCGTGCAGGCGTTCGACGATCCGATCCGGCGTGCCGATGAGAAACTCGGCTTCGAAGTCGCGCCGTGTGCCGTAGTTCTCCAGCGCCGGGTTCGTCGCCTTCATCTGCGCGAGGATGTCCTGATCGCTCTCGTCGGCCAGCCGGAGCCGCTGCATTCTTTCGAAGACCGCGTCGATCTCGGCGTCGCTGCGACAGATCAGCATCTGGGTTTCGAGCGAGCGGCCGATCTGATGGAAGTCGCGGCCGACTTCATCACACGCGCGTTCGAGTGCGCCGAGCTTCTGCTGGAAACCGGCAACCGAGGCTGGCATCGAGTTGAACACGTCGGCGTGCTGCGCGATGGCGCGCAGCATGACCGGGTTGTTGGCCTCGCCCATCCAAATCGGCGGCAGCGGGCGTTGCACGCACTTCGGCTCGCAGAGCGCGTCACGCACGCAGTGGAAGCGTCCCGTGTAGCTGAAACGCGTATGCGTCAGCATGCCTTTGATGATTTCCAACCCCTCGATCATCTTGGCTGCGCGCTCGTCATCGGACGACTCGAAGGCGAAGTCGTACGCCTCGAACTCGGCGCGCCGCCAGCCGTAGTCGTAGAACAGGATGACGCGGCCGTTCGACACGACGTCGAGCGTGGCGAGCATCTTGGCCGTCAATGCTGGGTTGCGGAACGAGTCGCACAGATGAATCGGGGCGAGCTTCATCCGCCGGGTCATGCCGGCGAACGCCGACAGCAACGTCCACCCTTCGAAGATCGCGCCGTCGCGCCCGAGAAACACGTGATCGGCAACGAACAGCGAGTCGTAGCCGAGCGCTTCGCATTCCAACACCGCATCGCGCACGATCGGCCAGTCAAGCCGCTCGAAGCATGGGGTGCGGAAGAACGCCATGCCGGGGTTGGCGAAGATGGGAACGCAAAAGCCGAATTCTACCGGCGCGGTCATTGGCGTTGCGATCGCCTCACATCATCGTGCGACGTATCCGCCATCGACCATCAGTGTCGCTGCCGTGATGAACGACGCCTCGTCGGAAGCGAGGAACAGAATCGCGTAGGCGACTTCCCGCGCAGTGCCGATGCGATTGAGCAGGTGCAACGGTGCTTGCTCGGCGATGAAGGCAGCTTCCGTCATGCCGGTCTGCTGCATATGGCGATCAGTGGCCGAGGTACGAATCGTGCCGGGGCAGACACAATTGACACGGATGTGAAACGGCGCGAGATCCAGCGCCATATTGCGTGTCATCTGCACCAGCGCCGCCTTGGTTGCGCTGTAGGTGAGGAAGTGCGGTTGGGCGACGAAGCTGGAGATCGAGCCGAGGTTTACGATGGCACCACCGGCGGTCTTCTTCATGATCTCCGACGCGTAACGTGAGCACAGCGCGGTGCCGACGACGTTGACGTCGAACGAGCGGTGCCAGTCCTCGGCTGTGGCCTCCAATCCCTTGAGCACAAAGGTGGCGGCGTTGTTGACGAGGATGTCGATACGGTCGAACGTCTGCTCCGCGCGTTCGATGGCGCGGCGAACCTCGTCTTCCTTCGCGACATCGGTCTGGATGAACAACGCGACGCCGTCGTGCGCGCGAAGCCGTTCTGCGACCGCTTCGCCGGCCGGATCGATGTCGAGGAGTACAACCTTGGCGCCTTCCTCCGCGAACAGCTCGGCGGTGGCGGCACCGATGCCGGCGGCGGCCCCGGTGATGAGAGCAACTTTGGTGTGCAGCCGATGCATCCGTTGGTTGCCTGCCTAGGTCTCCGGCTGGCCAGTGCGCTTCAGCATCGCTTGCGCAAGCCGTTCTGACACATTGATCGGATGTTGCCGCGCTTCGGCGCGCAAGCGCTCGAAGCGTGGGTAACCCGCAGCCTGCTCTTGCGTCCATTCCTCCGCGAAGCGCCCCGAGCGGATCTCCGCAAGTGCATCACGCAGGCGCTGGCGGGTCTCGTCGGGCAACATGCGCGGGCCGCGCGACAGTGTGCCG
>JBGOUW010000361.1:0-5285 GCA_041477755.1 Binatia bacterium | reverse complement strand
TGGTCCCGAACATTCATTCCCTTCGCTCGCAGCTGCGCTGGGTAGTCGATGTGTTGCCACGGACAGCCGCCGCAGCGCGGCAGATAGGGACATGGCGGTACGCGCCGATCGGGCGACGGCTGCACGACCGCGGTCACGTCGGCATACGCGAAGGTGCGACGCTCCTCGCGGATCGCCACCGCGACCTCGTCTCCCGGCACCGCAGCGCGTACGAACAACACCTTGCCGTCGCGCCGCCCGACCGCGTGGGGTCCGTAGCTCAAGCCCGTAATCCGCACCGCCTCATCACCCATGGCGCAGCCATACTAGAGGACCCGCGGAAACTGTAGGGGCACCCCGATTGGCGTTTCACGCCCCCACGCGAGTTTGGTACAGTCAGCCGTCATGGTACCGCAACCGATTCGAATTCGCCGCGGGCGGCGTACTGACTTTACGGCGGTGATGGCGCTGCTGGCCACCACCAAGGCCGCAGTGCCGCCGCCCGATCGCGCAACGTTGCGCAGGTTCCGCCATCTGGTCGCCGACCTCGGCACCGATTTCTATTTGGCCACGGTCGATGAACGAGTGGCGGGCGTCGCCCACATCACCTACGCGCGCCAACTGGCCGACCGGCCGATCGCCACCCTGGCGACGCTGATCGTGGCGCAGGACGCACAGCACGATGGCGTCGGCACCGCGTTGCTGCGCTTCGCAGTCGAGCGTGCCCGCAAGCGCGCCTGCAGCGAACTGCGCTGCGCGGTCCGCGATGATTGCAACCCCGACGCTGCGCAGTTCTTGACGCACGCCGGCGGCGCGGCAGCCGGTCGTCTCTTCGAGCTGTCGCTGCACGAGACGCTGGCGGACGAGCCGCTCGAAGCGTAAGCAGGCACGACCAGGCAGGCACAACCAGGCAGGCACAACCAGGAAGGATACGGCATGGCGGAGTTCTCGAAAGCCATCGCGCGGCTGATGGAAGAACGCGTACCGGCGGCGAGTGATCCGCCGGCGCTGCGCGCGGTACTCGACCGGATGCGCGCCTTGCTTACCCCAATCGAACGCCCGTTCGCCGATGCTTTCGCGCGCCAACTGTTCAGCAAGGGCAACCTCGATCAGCTGACCACCAGCGACGTACAGATGTGGGCCGCCCTCACCGTCAACGCCTGCCGCTATTTCGTCGAGCCGAGCACAGGTGCGCCGCGCGTGCGGGTGTTCATGCCCGACGTGACGCGTGATGGGTGGGAGGCCCCCGGCACCGTGGTGCAGGCCACCATGCCCGATCGGCCGTTTATCATCGACACGATTCGCGAAGGCGTGCAGGCCGCGGGCGCGAAGCTCCACCGATTGCTGCACCCCATCCTCGGGGTCGAGCGCGATCGCCACGGCGCGCTGCGTTCGATCGGCACCCCTGAGGTCGTTGGGCAACACGAGTCGTTCGTTCACGCCGAGATCGAGCGGGTCGCCGATCCGGCCGCATTGCAGGCCGCATTGCTCGCCCGGTTGGCGGCGCTGCAACTGGCCACCGACGACTACGCGGCGATGCGCACGAGCGCGGCCAAGCACGCCGATGCGCTGCGCTTCCGTACCCTGCCGCGGCCGTGGAACGAAAGCGCCGAAGAGGTCGCGGCGTTTCTCGAGTGGTTGACGCAGAAGCACTTCGTGTTTCTCGGCTACCGCGAGTACGAGTTCTCCGGACAAGGCAGCGAGCGACGCGCGGCGCTGCGCGCCGGCTCTGGACTTGGCATCTTGCGCGACGAAGCGCGCTCCAGCTACGCCACCTCGCAACGGATCGCACCGGGGCTGCGCCGCCGCCTCAACGAGCCGCCGCTGCTGATGGTGTCGAAAACCAACGCCGAGAGTCCGATCCATCGGCTCGACCGGATGGACTACATCGGACTCAAACAGATCGACGCCTCCGGCGTCGTCAACGGCGAGTGCCGATTCCTCGGTCTGTTCACCGGCAAGGCCTACGCCGAGCCGTCGAGTGAGGTACCGCTGTTACGGCGCAAGCTGGAAGCCATCCTGGCAATCGCCGAAACGCTGCCGGAATCGCATGACTACCTGGCTATCACGACCCTGTTCAATACGATCCCGAAGGAGGAGCTGCTGGGATCGGCAGCGGCGGATCTCGCCGACGAAATCGCCACGATCCGCGCCGCCGAAGGGCACGACGGCATCCGGGTGCTGTGTCGGGCCGATGCCATCGCGCGCGGCGTCTTCGTCGTCGTCATCTTGGCCAGCGATCGCTTTGCCGCCGATCTCGAGCGCCGCATCGGTCAGAAACTGGCGCAGGCGCTCAAAGGCCAGCTGCTGCACCAGCGCGTGGCGCTCGACGACTTCGAGCGCGCCCGGCTGCACTTCTATGTCGGCACGCCGCCCGAGGTGTTGTCGTCGGGGACGGCCGAGCAGCTCGAACGCGAATTCGGCAGCTTGCTGCGGACGTGGGACGATCGCCTGATCGAGCAGCTCCGCAGCGAGATGCCCCGCACCGCAGCCGATCAGCTGACCGCGAAATACTTGCCGGCGTTCTCGCCGCGCTATCGCGCAACCACCGACACTTCGCTCGCCGTACGCGACATTCGTTGCCTCGAGGTGCTGAGCACGACCCGCACGCTGCAGGTCGACGTCTTCAACGGGCCCGCCGACGGGAGCGCGCGCTTCACTTCGATCAAGCTCTACACCCACGACGAGGCACTGGTGCTGAGCGAGTGCCTCCCCATGCTCGAGAACCTCGGGCTCCGTGTGTTCGAAGAAGACCACCTCGACGTCCCGCTCGCGGGAGTCGGTGACGTACGTATTCATACGTTCTTGGTGCAAGACACCGCCGGAGGAACGCTCGACGTCGACCGTGTCGCCGGCCCGCTGTCGGCCGCCATGCTGGCACTGCGCGCGGGGTTGGTGGCGAACGATCCACTCAACTCGCTGGTGCTCCACGCGGGCTTGCTGTGGAACGAAGTGGATATCCTGCGCGCCTACCTCGGCCACGCACAACAGGCGCAAGTGGCTGCGCACGAGCTGCTGGTCGAGGCGCTGACGAGCCATCCGCCGTCGGCCGCTGTACTCTTCGAGGCCTTTCGCACCAAGTTCGACCCCGCCTTCAACATGCCTGCGCGTGAGCGCGCCGTCGGGCTGCTACCCGACATCGAGCGGCGGTTCTTCGCTAGTCTCGACACGGTCGAGAGCGTGCAGCACGATCGCATTCTGCGCGCGCTGTGGGCGACGATAGCGGCCACTGTGCGAACCAACTTCTACGTACCTCCCGCCACCGAACGCGCACGTGCCGGCCAGGGCACCCTCGCGCTCAAGATCGCCTCCGCCGAGTTGCCGCACTTGCCGCGCCCGCATCCCCTGTGCGAAATTTATGTCCATGCCGTCCACATGTGCGGCATTCATCTACGCGGCAGCCGTGTCGCCCGCGGCGGCATCCGGCTGAGCGATCGCCCCGACGACTTCCGCACCGAAGTCCTCGGCTTGATGAAGACGCAGACGGTGAAGAACGCGGTGATCATTCCCGCCGGCGCCAAAGGCGGCTTCGTGGTCAACCGTCGCAGCCCGACCGGCGCCACCCCTGCCGCGATCGCGGCCGCCTATCGCTCGTTGATTGGCGGACTGCTCGATCTCACCGACAACATTGTCCACGGCAGCGTGGTACCGCCACCGAACGTCGTGCTCTACGACGAATCCGATCCGTACCTGGTGGTGGCGGCCGACAAGGGCACGGCGACCTTTTCCGACGCCGCCAATGAGATCGCCGCCGAATACGGCTTTTGGCTCGGCGATGCCTTCGCCTCCGGCGGGAGTCACGGCTACGACCACAAGCGGGAAGCCATCACGGCGAAAGGCGCGTGGGAATCGGTGCGCCAGCACTTCCGCGCACTCGACCGCGACGCCGATACCGAGCCGCTGACGGTGATCGGCATCGGCGACATGAGCGGCGACGTCTTTGGTAACGGCTTACTGCGCTCACGACACCTGCGCTTGCGCGCCGCGTTCAACCACCAACACGTCTTTCTCGATCCCGATCCCAACCCCGTCGCCTCGTTCGCGGAGCGGGAGCGGCTGTTCGCCCTCCCCCGGTCGGGCTGGAACGACTACACCGCCAACCTGATCAGCGCCGGCGGCGGCGTGCATCTGCGCGCGGCAAAGAGCATTGCGCTTTCGGATTCCGTGCGGAAGATGCTGGGCGTCGACAACGACACATTGAACGGTGAAGAACTGATCCGCGCGCTGCTGCGAATGGAGGCCGATCTGCTGTGGAACGGCGGCATCGGCACCTACGTCAAGGCGCACGACGAGCCGCACGCAGCCGCCGGCGACACCGCCAATGATAGCGTCCGGGTGGACGCGCGCGATCTGCGTGTCAAGGTCGTTGGCGAAGGCGGCAACCTCGGCTTCACACAGCGCGCCCGCATCGAGTACGCCCTGAGCGGCGGCGCGATCAACACCGACGCGATCGACAACTCTGCCGGCGTCGATCTCTCCGATCACGAAGTGAACCTGAAGATCGCGTTCGGCCGGCCGGTCGAAACCGGCATCATCACGGCCGAGACCCGCAACGACCTCCTCGCGCAGCTCACCACCGACGTGTGCAACCGTGTCCTCGCCGACAACGTACGCCAGGCGCGCATCCTCACCATCGACCAGGTGCGCAGCCGCACGCGCCTCAACGATTTCCGCGATCTCGTCACTCAGCTCGAAGCCGAAGCGCAACTCGATCGCCAACTCGAACGCCTGCCCGAGCGCGAGACGCTGCGCGCGCGGCGCGCGACGTTTCTCGGCTTGACGCGGCCCGAGCTGGCCGTCGTGCTCGCGTACAGCAAGCTGCATCTCCAACAGGCATTGCTCCAATCGACGCTGCCCGACGATCCGTTTCTGGAGCACTACCTCCGCCGCTACTTCCCCGAAACCATCACCGAACGCTTTGCCAACGCCGTGCGCGCACACCGGCTGCGGCGTGAAATCATTGCCGTCACCCTCGGCAACTACCTCATCGATGCGATGGGCATGACCTTCGCGATGCGGATCGCGCGCGACACCGCGTCCGACCTTGCCACTGTGGTCAAAGCGTGGACCGCGGTCGTGATCGTCAGCGAGGCTGAGCCGGTCATCGATCAGTTGCTTTTCGGCACCCCGCCATTGACCGCCGACGCCGACCTCCAAAGCGCGATCGTACTCGAACACGCGCTCGACCGTGCCACCAAATGGATCATCGACACCCAGCAACGTGACCTCGGCATCGGCGATCTGGTCAAGGCCTTCTCGATGTCGGTGGGTGCGCTGCAGCACGGCGTAGGCGAGCTGCTGTCACC
>JBGOUW010000056.1:0-14457 GCA_041477755.1 Binatia bacterium | reverse complement strand
GCCCATCTCGGTGCTGATCGTCGGTAGCGCAATGCTCAATGAAGTGGCGGCGCGTATCACGCCGCTGGCGCGGCGGCTGATCGCGCGCTTCTGGCCCGGCCCGCTCACGCTCGTCGTGGCGGCGCGCCCGTCGCTGTCGAACATTCTCACGGGTGGCGGCCGCACCATCGGTGTGCGCTGGTCGAGTCATCCGATCGCGAACGCATTGGTGGAGAAGCTTGGCAGTCCAGTAACCACTCCAAGCGCGAATCCCGCCGGCGACACACCGCCGACGACGATCGCACAGGCGCGCGCGTACTTCGGCGATCGCGTCGCGCACTACGTCGATGGCGGTAGGTTGCCGGGTGGGATGGCATCGACTGTCGTGGATGTCACCGGCGATCAACCGCGGGTACTGCGCGAAGGCGCGATCGCAGCCTCCGCCCTGCTGGCCGCACTCGCCGAGGCGGCGTGATGGACCTGCGCCCGTTTCGCGCGCTGCGCTACGACGAACGTCGAGTACGGCTCTCCAATGTCGTCGCGCCCCCCTACGACGTCATCGACGATATCCATCGTGACGCGCTCTACGCGCGCGATCCGCACAACGTCATCCGCTTGATCTTGAATCGCGACGCGGATCGCTACGGCTCGGCCGCCGCGCATCTCGGCGCGTGGGTGGATGCGGGCGTTCTACGGCAAGACGAGGCGCCAGCACTGTGGTTGTACGTGCAGACGTTTCACTACGGCGACACGGAGTTCGAGCGCAGCGGAATCATCGGCGCGGTCCGCCTCGAGCCGTTCAGCTCAGGGCACATCCGTCCGCACGAGCGCACGTTGTCGGGACCGAAAGAAGATCGCCTGCGGCTGATCGAGGCATGTCAGACCAATCTCAGCCCGATCTTCGGCGTGTATGCCGATCAACGCCACGTCCTTGACGAGACGCGTCGGCTCGCGGAGCGGGGCGCGCCGGCGATGGACGTCACCGACGAGTTCGCAGTGCGCCATCGCGCCTGGCGTATCGGCAATTCGCCGCAGCTCGACACGCTCACGCGCACGCTCGGCGCGCAGACGATCTTCATTGCCGACGGCCATCATCGCTACGAAACCGCGCTCGCCTATCGCGATCGACTGCACGCGCGCGGCGGGTTGACGCCCGACGATCCCGCCAATTTCATCATGATGTACCTCTGCAGCATGGACGATCCGGGGCTACTGGTGCTGCCCACGCATCGCCTGCTGCGCGGTGTTCCGCTCCGTTCGGAAGAATTCCTTGCCGCGTTGCGACGTGACTTCCACGTGCACGAGTTTCCGCGGTCGGCCGCAGGTCAGGACCGGCTACTGGCCGCGTTGGCCGCGAATAGAAGCCGGGGCCATTTCGGTGTGGCGCTGGCCGACGCTACAGCGCTGTACGAAATCACTCCCCGCAGTGACGCGGCCATCGACCAGGTCGCTCCCGAGTTGCCGCCGGAGGTGCGCCACCTCGACGTAACGATGCTCGATCGGCTCATTTTGCGCGGCATTCTCGGCCTCGACACCGACGCCGCCGCCCGTGCGGGCCAACTGCGCTACTGTCACGACGCGCGCGAAACTTTCGACGCCATCGCCGCCCGCATCGACCAGGTAGCGTTCCTTCTCGGTCCGCCGGATCTGGCGCAGGTGGAGGCGGTGTGTCGGTCGGGCGAGACCATGCCGCAGAAGTCGACGTACTTCTATCCGAAGCTGCTGACGGGGTTGATGTTCCACGCGCTCATGCGCGATACGCAGGCGAGCGCGGCCGAGGACGCGCGCAGCGCGTAAGCAGGAGGGGGTGATGCAGGTCAAGCTGATCGATGTCGCGGCCGACCCGTTCGAGAAGCTCTATGGGGCGTATCGCACATGCTACTCCTCGGATACGCCGACCGAGATTTGGGAGAAGATTCGCAGCGGCGCGATCACTAGCGAGCGTATTCGGCAGTTCATAGCCGAGCGGCTGAAGACCGGCCATGCATCGCCGCTCGAACAGGTGGTGTTTTGGTTCGGAATTCACGGCGTATCGCGCTCGCTGTCGCACCAGTTCGTACGCCATCGGATCGGCATCAGCTTCGAGCAGCAGAGCCAGCGCTACGTGCGCTTCAAGCAAGACAAGCTCGAGTACATCATGCCCGAGTCGTGGAACCGCGCCGGGATGGCGGGCGACTTCGATCAATTGGCGGCGCAGATATCCGCCACGTACACCAAAGCGTTGGAGGCCGGCATACCCGCGGAAGATGCGCGCTTCGTCCTGCCCAACGCCGCGCCGACGAATTTTCAAGTGATGGTGAACTTCTCCGAGATGCTCCACATCGCCGACTTGCGCCTGTGCGTGCGCGCGCAGTGGGAGATCCGCAAGATGGTCGCGTTGATGCGGCTGGAGATCAAGAAAGCTGTCCCCGAGTTGGCGCAGTATCTCCAGCCCAAGTGCGGCGAGTTGCGCATGGGCTATTGTGACGAGTCGTATGAAGACTGGGCCAAGTGTCCGCTCGGCAAGGTGCGCCCGCACAAGGCCGCGCTCTTCGAGCTGTATCAGCAGCACGGCAAGCTGGCGCTGCGCGGGCTGTCAGAGAAGGAGTATGAGGTCGTCGAGAAGCAGGAACAACTCTGAAGGCAGTGACAAGGGATCAGGGCGGACGGACAGCCCACTTCATCGCTCATCAGTCGTCAGTGGCACACCCACCTCCTCATGTTTCCCCAATTGCAGGCCGCCATCGACCTTTTCAACCGCGGCGACTATCTCGAGAGTCAGGCGAGCCTCGAGGCACTCCTACCAACGATCAGCGGTCACGATGAATCGCTCGCGAAGGGCCTGCTCATGCTGGCCAGCGCGATGCACCTCTTCTTCCATCGCGGAGGTGGGCGCGGCGCGCTCAATCTGATGCGTCAGACGCTGCTGACGCTCGACGATCTGCGTCCGGAGCACGGCGGCGTCGCGATTGACGAGCTGTGCGATGCGGTCCAGGCCTATCTTGACGATCTCGAGTCGCGCAAGCTGCAGCAGCCGCGATTCATCGATCGCTGGCTGGTGCCGCGCATTCGCGTTCGGCGTTGACGCGGGCGCGAAAAAGCCGCACAGTTCCGCTCGTGCAGATCACCCCGGAGTTGATCCAGGACGGCTTGCGGCGCGCGTGCTACCTGACGATACCGGCGGTCGAGACCACCTTGTACCTGTCGCTGGTGCTGGAGAAGCCGCTGCTCATCGAGGGCCCGGCAGGCGCCGGCAAGACCGAGATCGGCAAAGTGCTCGCCGAGATCCTGCACACCGATCTGATCCGCTTGCAGTGCTACGAAGGGCTCGACGAGGCAAAGGCGCTCTACGAGTGGAACTACCAGAAGCAGCTGCTGCGCATTCAAGCCGACCGCGAGCAAGACCGCTCGTGGGAAGACGTGACGTCGCACATCTTCTCTCATGACTACCTGCTCGAGCGTCCGCTGCTGCGCGCGATTGCCGCGCCCCGCAAAGTGGTGCTGCTGATCGACGAGATCGACAAAGCCGACGAAGAGTTCGAAGCGTTCCTGCTGGAGGTGCTGAGCGACTTCCAGGTCAGTATTCCCGAACTCGGCACCATCACCGCGCAAAACCGGCCCGCGGTCGTGCTCACCTCGAACCGCGCCCGCGAATTGTCCGAAGCGCTCAAACGTCGCTGTCTGTATCTCTATCTCGATTTTCCCGGCGTCGAGGTCGAACGCGAGATCATTCGCCTCAAAGTCCCCGAGCTCGATAGCAAGCTGCGCGAGCAGGTGGCGCGTTTCGTCAACAACCTCCGCAAGCTCGATCTACGCAAAGCGCCGAGCATCGCCGAGACGCTCGATTGGGCGCGCGCGCTGCGCGCGTTGGGGATCCGCGAACTCGACACTGCAGGCGTACGCCAGACGCTGAACCTGATCCTCAAGCACGAGGAAGATCTGCGCAAGGTCGAAAACAAGACCGGCGCGCTGCTCAAATCGCCAAGTCGTATTGATTGACCTCGCGCCGTGAGAACGCGCCTCACCGAATTCATCGATCAACTGCGCGCCGCTGGCGTGCGCGCAAGTGTGGCGGAAAGCCTCGATGCGATGGCCGCGGCAAGCGCCGTCCCCACCGAGCGCGACCATCTGCGCGCCGCGCTGGCGGCAACGTTGGTAAAGGACGCGGCCGATCGGCCGGCGTTCGATGCACTATTCGATCGCTTCTTCGCCGCGCCTGGACAAGTACGCGGCAAAGGCGAGCAACCGCAACCGATTGGCGAAGGCATCGGTCGCGGCCCGGGGCAGGCTTCGGCGAGTGATCGGCAATCCGAAGAGCGGCAGCCATCGAAATCCGCCGCGCGCGACACCGCAGAGCGCGAACGCGAGAAGCGGCAACGCGAGCAGGCCGCCGCGGCACACCTGGCGCGGCGGCGCGAGGTGCTCGTCACCGCGTTCGAATCGATGGAGTCGCGCCTGGTCGAGGAAGCCGCAATGCTCGTCGAGGAGTTGTCGCGTCGGCTGCACGCGCACCTGAGCCGCCGGCTCGCGCGGGCACACCGCGGACGCTTGAACTTTCGCCGCACGATTCGCGCTTCGCTCGGCACTGGCGGCGTGCCCATCGATCCGATCTTCCGCCAGCGTCGTCCCGGCAAGATCGACTTGGTCGCGCTGTGCGACCTCTCCCACTCCACCGCAACCGCCGCCGATTTCTGCCTCGCCCTGCTGGCGCCCACCTCGCACTTTTTTCGTCGCGTGCAACTATTCGGATACGTCGATCGGCTGGTGGAGATTTCGTTCGAACGCGGCCACGTGATTCCGCACCAGCCACTCGACCTCGCTGCTCGCTCCGACTTTGGCAATGTCCTGCGCCAGCTGTGGGAGCAATGCGAAGCCGCATTCACGCGCAACACCGTCGTGCTGATTCTCGGCGACGCGCGCAACAACCGTCGGCCGCCGCGGGCCGATGTGCTGGCGCGCCTGCACGCCCGCGTGCGCCGCGTGATCTGGCTCAATCCTGAAACCCGCCGACGCTGGAACACCGGGGACAGCGTGCTGGCGAGTTACACCCGCCACTGCGATGCCGTCCTCGCCGCAACGAACTTGCGTGAATTGACCGCCGCGATGAAGTCAGCGCTGCTGTAGGCAGCGCCTCCAAAGGAAAACGGGGAGAGCGATCTTCGCTCTCCCCGTTTCTCACTCGATTGAGATCAACGGCTTAGCTGCGCGTACGGAATCGCGTACCACGCGTCAGCGCCCAAGCCATCGCGATACCAAGCAACGAGATCAGCAGCAGACCGCTGGGAGCGGTCGGCGATGGGACCACGGGGATCGGCGGACGTGTACGCGTCGGACTTGGCGTCAGCGTCGGCGTTGGCGTCGGCGTGACCGTTGGAGTCTCGGTCGGCGTGGACGTGGGCGTCAGCGTCGGCGTGGCGGTTGGCGTATGAGTCGGCGTGTTGGTCGGCGTATGAGTCGGGGTCTGCGTCGGTGTGTTCGTCGGGGTCCGCGTCGGCGTGTGCGTCGGCGTCTGCGTCGGGGTGTTCGTCGGCGTGAACGTCGGTGTCACGGTCGGCGTATTGGTCGGCGTCCGCGTCGGCGTCTGCGTCGGCGTCTCCGTCGGGGTGTTCGTCGGCGTATGAGTCGGGGTCGCGGTCGGCGAGTTCGTCGGCGTGAACGTCGGCGTCGCCGTGGGGGTATTCGTCGGCGTGCGCGTCGGAGTCTGGGTCGGGGTCAGAGTCGGGGTATTCGTCGGCGTGAACGTCGGCGTCGCCGTTGGGGTGTTGGTCGGCGTATTCGTCGGCGTCGCCGTTGGGGTGTTGGTCGGCGTATTCGTCGGCGTTGCCGTTGGCGTCACTGTGGGCGTCCGCGTCGGTGTATTGGTCGGCGTATTGGTCGGCGTCACCGTTGGTGTGTTGAAGCTCGAGTTGTCCGAGTCGCCCGTACTGGCTTGCACGATGCGCGAAGCGAGTGTGTACGTCATATCGCCGTCGACCGAGAAACCCGATGCACTGAGGCCGAAAGCCTGCGAGCCGTCGTCGACCACGAAGACAATGAAATCGCTCGTGGAGGCCGTTGAACGGAGCAGAAAACCGTCGATCGCGCTGACTTGACTGACGGGGTTGCCGATCCGGCTACCCTTCGTATCGTCGAGCGTGATGTTTTGGCCACCAGCCTCGCCACCGAGGTTTGTACACCCTCCACCACAACCTCCGCACGCCACTGCGTCCGACCCGGCGTTGGCGGGGTCACAGACGACTCCCGCTGGACACGGTGCGCCACAAGTGGCCCCGCTGGATGTCGTCAACCCACCCGTCGGATTGGGAAACACGATCGATAACACTCCCTGCGCTGTTGTGCCTCCGAGTCGGCGCGTCACAAAGGTCGTGGCGCCAGCTGGAACGAGCTGCGCGCCCGTACCGCCAGCATTCGTGATCGCCGTCAGCGAGACGCCTTGAGATGCACTGAAGGTCACTTGGGTGACACCGTCAGGCAGCGTCAAAAGACCGTCACCGCCCACTCCGCTTGGATCGAATGTCACCGAACCTGCCATGATATCCTGGCTAACTTGAATATCGGTCCGCTTGACATTGCTGAGCACTCCATTGGGGAGCGTTTGTCCGCTCGATGCCACTGACACTGAAGTCAGAACTGGATCAGGCAATACGCTGTTGAAGGTCTCGTTTAGATTGGTGGCGGTACCGCTCGTCAGCATCAAGCTAGTGACTTGCAGGGCGGTTCCGTCGCCCGAGGGATTCACACTCAGGACGTAATACAGCTTGTTGTTGTTGGAGACGTAGAACTGCTGCGTCATGAGTGCAGCCTGCGCCCGAGACGAGAGACCGGCCATCATCGCCACTACCATCAGGCTGATCGCTAGCCGTTCCCACAACTTCATCATGAACCCTCCGCTCCGCCGGCCGCTGGCGAATTGCTGCCGACCAGCATGCTGACACACGCGTCGACTTTTTACGTTTAAGTCCACAGGTTGTCAAGTGAAAATTATCCGAATGGGCCGGCAGTCTTCAGCAAAATACTGCGCCGAAAATGAAGGAGGGCTCCCGATTGGGAGCCCTCCTCATCAATTGTTTAACGGCTAACCGTTAGCGCCCGACTCGGCTGAACCGGCGCAATGAGAGTGCGATGGCGATGCCGAGGCCCGCGATAAGCGCGAGACCTGCTGGCGAAGTCGGCGATGGCACCACCGGGATCGGTGGCCGCGTGCTCGTCGGCGGCGGTGTCAGCGTTGGCGTCACCGTCGGTGTCCGCGTTGGAGTCAACGTCGGCGTCGCCGTGGGAGTAGCGGTCGGCGTGCGCGTCGGGGTCACGGTCGGCGTGTTCGTCGGCGTAGCCGTCGGCGTCTGCGTCGGCGTATTGGTCGGCGTGCGCGTTGGGGTGAACGTCGGCGTCAGTGTCGGCGTCAACGTCGGTGTCGCCGTGGGAGTAGAGGTCGGCGTGCGCGTCGGCGTGTTGATCGAGGAATTGTCGGAATCGCCCGTACTGGCCTGCACGATGCGCGACGCGAGTGTGTCCGTCATATCGCTGTTGACCGCGAACCCAGATGCGGTCAAGCCGAAACTCGTCATGCCGGCTGTATCGACGACGAAAATAATCGTATCGGTCGTTTGGTGGAGAAAGAAACCATCAACTACCGACGCCTGGCTCGCGGTTCCGTCATTTCCAACGCGGGTGCCCTTGGTATCGTCGAGCGTGACGTTTTGGAGGGCGACCTCTCCGCCAAGATTCGAGCACGTACCGCCGCAGGGGCCGCACACCCCTGGATCGTCGTCAGTGGCGGGATTGCCATTGACCGGATCGCACACGATACCGGCACCACACGGAGCACCACAAGTAGCCCCAGCTGAGGTAACAATCGCCACAGCCGGATTGGGAAAGACAATCGACAACACTCCGCTATCCGTGGTGCCACCGATTCTGCGGCTGATGGTCGTCGTCGCCGCCGCCGGAACGAGGGTCAGTCCCGCACCAGTTGAGTTGATGATCGAAGTCAGTGTCAGACCCGACAAGCCACTAAACGTTACCTGTTGCGCTCCGTCGGGCAGCGTGAGCAAACCATCTCCCGAATTGGCGGCGGGGTCGAAGGTATACGAACCGGCTGTCGTGGTCGTAAGGCTGGTGCGCTTGATGGTGCTCAGCACTCCGCTCGGGATCGTCTGACCGCTCGAGGCGACCGATGCGGAAGTCAACACGTTGTCGGGCAGTGCGCCGTTGAAGGTCTCATTTAAGGAACTCGCGGTCCCGGTCGTCATCATGAGGCTGGTGACCTGAACGGCGACGCCGTCTCCCGAGGAGTCAATCTGCAGGACGTAATACAGCTTGTTGTTGTTCGATAGGAAGAACGACTGTTGCATCAACGCCGCAGAGACCGGGGAAAGAGATCCGGCCATGCCAACCGCTACCACCGCCCCGATGATTGCCCATCCCCGAAGCTTCATACCACGTCCTCCTTGACGATCCGGCTCACGTCACCATGCCCCATTTTGCTGATCAAGAGCTACTGACGGCGCCCTCAAATACTTCTAAAGGCCCTGCGATGTCAAGCGAAAATGGACCGGCTGTCGCTGCTCAGCGATTCTGTCCTCCCTCAACTGCTCAGGGATTCTGTCCGCCCCCCTCGCATCATGTTGGTGAGGGAATCACGTCGGTGGGGGAAACGGAAGGAGCCCGTAGGGCGACCGGAGTTTTCCCCACCGACGCGGCACTCGGCGGGCGGCGGCGGCGGCGCCGGAGCGCGCGGAGTTCGCCGGGCGCGTGGACGGCCGCCGTCGCGATCACCGTGTCGCCCAGATAGACGCGCCAGCTGCCGTCGAGGAACTGGCGAAGCTCGCCGCGCACCCCGGCGTAACTGCGCTGGCGGGGGCCGGGGGGAATGTCGATGACCATCCCCGCCAGCCGCACGGTGTTGTCGTTGAGAACGGTCGCCTCGTAGTGGAAGCTACAGAGGCGATCGAGATCCGTCTCCCGTCGCACCGCACGCCACGCGGGGGTCGCATTGGCCGGCGCGAGGGCGAAGCGCCGGTTGTGCGCGACCCGGTAGCTCTCCAGCGCCGCGTTGGCGTCGTCCACGGTCGTGGCGCCGGCTAACCGGAGTTCGGAGACCAGCCGATCCTGCAGCGTGCCCCACAGGCGCTCGACTCGTCCCTTCGCCTGCTGAGAGAGCGCGTAGATCACCTCGATCTCCAGTGCCTGAAGGGCCCGACCGACTTGCGTGGGGTCTTGAGCCCCCCGCAGCTCCTCTTCGAGCGTCCAGTGCTCATCGTTGCGCTTGAGGCTGCCATGCCGATCCATGTAGGCGCTAAACGGCAGCCCCTTCTCCTCCGCGATCGCCTTGAGCACCCGCAGATACCCGGCCGCACCCTCCTGCTCGACAAAGTGGGCGCCGGGCAGCACGTCGCCCGTCGCATCGTCGATAGCCCCCATCAGACAGAGCAGCGGCCCGCGCTGCTCCAGCCACGCGTGGCGGCTCCCGTCCCACAGGATCATCAGTCCCGCCTGTGGCTTGCGATCCCGGCGACGCCGGTGCTTCGGCGCCCGGCGTCGGCGCGGGGGGCCAATGCCCGCCGCCCGCCGCACCCGCTGCACGCTGGCGCGCGAGATCGTGATCCCTTCTACCTCGCCCAGCTTCTCGGTGAAGTGCTGATCGTTGAACCCGTCGTACTGCTGGCGCCGCAGCGCCACGATGCGCTCCCGCACCTCCCCCGTCACGCGGTTGCTCGGGGCGCGCCCGCGATTGCCGTGCGCCACGCCGGCCGCGCCGCCTCCCTCCACCGCTCGCCGCCGCCGCCGAACCGGCCGCGTCAACAGTCCCAGCACCGCCGCCGCCTCGCCACTGGTCCGCTTCCCGGTTCCAATTCGCTCCACCGCATCCACCCGCTTCCATTCCCGCCGGCTCATCTTCATCCCTCCTTAATCGCACTGGAGGGGCGGACACATTCGCTGAGCAGTTAAGCGGACAGAATCGCTGAGCTACAACAGCGAAAATGGACCGGCCAGGGCTCTTGGGGCGACCTCCGGAAGAATTGCGCCACTCCTCGCGGAGGCTGTCGTTCGAATTTTCTTGGTTGTGAAACACTGAGACAGCATGGTAAATGGAGATCCAGTTGATACTCGCAAATAGATGCTCGCAAATACGCTTTTGTGCGAGCCGGCACTTTGGTGACGTGGGCATGTGGTGGAGAATCGGTGAACAACAAGCCCACGTGCGCTTCCCCTGACGGATTGATCCCCTGGCACGCTCGCTGCTGCGTTGAACTGACGTGACAGACTGTCGAAGTTCGCCTACCCGCCGTCAGTGGGCGGTTGCACTGTTCACCTGCTGCGCGCTGTGGGGCGTGGCGTGCGTAGTGCCCGCCTCGTTGTGTGCCGTCACGTCGAGCGACATGGTCGATACGATCGCTGGTGGCGGTAACGGGGACGGATACTCTGAAGCGGTTGGAACGGTGCGGCCGGACGCGGTGAGTGTCGGGCCTGACGGAAACGTTTACATCGCCGACTCGCTCGCTAATCGCATCCGACACATCGACCCACAGACCCTCATCACCACGCTTGCCGGAGGGGGCGGCGCTGGGTTCGCCGGCGATGGCGGCCCGGCCGTGCCCGCCCAACTCTGGGAACCGACAGCCGGGGAGGTGTCTCTACCTACCGATTCCACTGCTGTGGTGCGCAACGCTCGCCGCCGGGTGGAGTTTCGTGTGCGGCCCGAATCTCCGACTGAAGAGAGGTCGTGGCATCTATCGCTGAATCCGGTTGCCGTGATCGGAGCGCTACTGGCGTTGATTATGGGTGGGGTGGGTTTGTATCTGCGTGACATCCACGCAAAGGTCGTTCAATTCGATCGCGAACTGGGTGAAATCAAGACGATGATGACGGCGGACCATGAAGCGAACGAAACCTCACGAAGGCAGATCACGCAAGAGATCGGAAAGGTTGAGACGCGGGTTCAAAGGGTGGAGGAGCGCGAAGACAAGCTCTTGTCGGATTTGCTCAAAGACAGCGTGGTCCGACCCGCGCGGTGAAGCTCGATCACCCATCAACCCGCCGCACACGCTCCGGCAAGTCGTTCCGCGGCGAGTTCACCAACGTCGAGACCTCGTAGGCTTCCATCTCCTCCGGTGCACAGGTCAGCATCGCGCAGGTTGCGGTCTGCGTTCTCTCGTCCGCACGACGCCACGACCAAATGCCCGCGAAGCTGAAGGGCCGCCTGGATCGCAGGTGGATGAGGTACGGCGTCTTCCGCGTGCCCATCTCCTGCCACTCGAAGCAACCATCAGCGACGATCAAGCAGCGAGGGCGCTGAATGGCATCACCAAAGAGCGTCGTCGTGGCGATCGTTTCGGCGCGAGCGTTGATCGGCGAAATGAGAAGGACTCGCCTCGATACGTGAAGATGGGCTAAGAATCGGGGGGACATGGCCATCCTCGACTCCCTATTTTCTGAGAACCGGAAGACTCGCCGCGATCTTTTGGCACAGTTCAACGCGATCATCGCAGAGTTCGTAGTCAAGGCGAGCGCTTCTCAGCCGGAGCATTTCGGTGTCGACGCAGCATTCGATCAGAAAGTGTTGGATTGGTGGGGTAACCTCCGCGACAATTTCTCGGCAACAACGGTCGATAGGATCAACCGCGAGGTGGGCCAATGGTTGAGTGACCACCGATTTCCTCTGGGCGGGGTAGTCGAGTTCCAAAAACGTGCCGACCTTGCCAAACGGGTCATCCGTGGAGAGACCGATGTTCGCTGGATCGCGGCGCTGGTCGTCCTAGGAGCTCTTGGAATCGCTGTGTTTTGGGCGAGGAATTCATTCGAGGAAGCCGCCCCGGAGTACGCTGGCGCACAAGTCAAACACTCAACCGAGGTGGCCCTGCTGGCTCGTCCCGCTGTGGCATCGCCGACCGAGGCGCCGCGCCCGGCTCTGCCTGTGCCCACGCGTACACCGTGCGATCTCACAAGCGTGAGAGTTGGCATACACGATATCGAACTCCCGACAGGGGTCGACGTTCGCATCCACATTGTAAAACCGGCGGGAATTTACGCCACCTACTTTGACGGGCACTTTTCCGGCCGACCGCGAATCTCGCATGGAATCGACTGGGACGAGAAGGACCCAGGACGCGGCTCCTTCAATGCACCTGGTCCTAGCGTGGCTTCAGAGGCGTACGCTTCCTTTACGACTGAAGCCTCGACCACCCTACATCTTGGATTGTGGGGTCTTGACAGCGGGCAAGGGGGAGCAGTGACGCCACAGAGCCAGCTCAGGGTTGCGAGCAGGGACAGTTTTCGTTCCGTCTCGCTTATTGGAACGGCGGGAGACCTACCTGGACACATGTCCATCGATTGGGCTTGCGCTCAATAGCCTGCGAGCCCAACAATCGCCACCAAGTGGCAGAAATGCCGCCAGAGCGTTTCGCAGCGCGCATCGGGCTGACAACACGTCGGGAAGGTCTTCGAGGCAGATTGGAGGGGACCATGGCTGAAAAAGTCGAAGACACTCAAGACGACAAACCGTCCGCTTCGGTGCAGGAACTCTGGGAGCAATCTCGGGCGAAGGAACTGGCGACGAGACTAAATGACGCTCAGAAGGCAATAGAGTTAGGTAGCCGTTCGGCAATTTTGCTAGGAGGTGCCTGCTACGTCGCCGGTTTGCTCATAGCAAATCTGCATCTTGGCCAATACGGGGTTTACAACCTGAGCATCTTGCGAGCGCAGTATGTGCTCGTAGGGGCACTGTGGATCTTCCTTGTTGCCAGCGCCGCAGCACTCCTTTTGTTCGCCTTGAATCACGTGAAGCAGGCGTATGCGGAGGCCCGGACCACAGGAAGTGGAAGTCGCATCGTTGGCAAATTGGTTGAAGCGCTACTCGCTATCGTGACTGAGTTTGCTGGATGGGCCTTTCTGGTGAGCTTCGTGAGCGGTTACCAAGTTACCGTCTGGATATCACCGGCGGTCGCTCTGCGAGCCTTTGGGATTCTTCTCATTGGCGCCATCGCTTGGGTTGCAGCCTTTCGGGATGTTCGGTCGCTTCGTGCGGCGGTCGCGGATGTCTCTATCTTGCGCCATCCGGATATGCGTCGCATCCCAGGGCTTGACCCATTGCGGCTCTCGCTGAGTGCACAAACAGGGAGAGGCTTCCTTGAATTGTCGGTCAGAGTGATTCTCAACATCGGTGCTCTCTCGGCATACGCCTTGTATGTGTATCCCTACTTCCCCCGGCGATCGGTGGCGGCAGACTACCCATGATCGCTCTGACGGTCGCACCCGAACATGCGTCGGTGCTTCGAGACATCGACGTTGGCACCATGCCGAATGGCCGAACATTTGAACCACTTGAGCTTGTCGTCGAAGCGGGAGACTCGTTTCTGCTCGCGCTACCGACGAACTCCAAATTCTCGGAGAAGATCAGATCGATTTGGATAAAAAAGGACTTCGTGGAAAGCGCGCTGTATCTTCGGGAGCTGGCGTTGCACTTTGAAGGTTACTACGCGGAGCGGTCGCCTTTGCCTCTAACTCCAACCTCAACCGAGCGTCCAAGCGGAGCCAATACAGCGGGACCGATCGAATCCTCGCCTTGATCGGAAGCGCAACAACATATCGCGCCTTCGATGGGGGATCAGTGCCTGCCTTCGGCCTATATTTTGTTCGCCAGTGCGATCAAGACAGCCCCGCCGAAAAAAGACAAAAGGAAAAAGGCACGTGACGCCATTTCCCCAGCCCCGAAGATGCCAAGCAACGTAACACAAATGACCCAAATGGTGAGGACCGCCGCCGGACCCGTGGCCTTGAGATTGACGGCGATATTCTTCAGGAATTCCATGCGAGGCTCCAACGATCTACTACCGTCGCGGCATAACATTATAACGACACCCCGCCAAACGATCCGTTGGGCACGCGGAAGAAAAACCCATGACGCGAGAAATCCAGAAAACACGCGGAAACCCTAGTCAGTCCTGGTTTTAGTCCTCCTTCTTGGTGCCGCCCATAATCCCTAGGTCCGCAGTTCGATTCTGCGCGCCATTTCCTATCCTGGGACACTCAGACACTTGGACGTCGCTGTTCACCGCGCGTCAGGCGGGCCTTCGATAGTTGCGACCGTCCGTCCAGTAAAAGTAGGCACGGCCGGCCACTTCTGCCCAGCGGGTGAGAATAGCCAGCCCCCAAAAATGCCGCGAAGATGCGGATCGATCCGCCAAACATCTCGTGGAAGTTGCGCCAGACTTTCCAGGTGCGCCCAACGTTGAGCAGCGGAACGAAACGCCGTGCGCGTACTGTGTTCTCCTTGACGTCGGTCATGATCTGCCCGGACGCCTCGCGAAATCGGTCGGCCAAGAACGTCCACAGGGTGAAGGTCTGCGTGTGCTCAACGTACAGGGCTGGATCGCAGACAAAATGGTAGCCGGCGCTACTGATGCGCCTGACGAGGTCTTCCGTGGAGCCTTTCACGAACTGCTCATCGAACCCGCCTACACGCTCAATCGCGCGACGAGCGACGCTCATGCTGCCCGTTCT
>JBGOUW010000533.1:0-3449 GCA_041477755.1 Binatia bacterium | reverse complement strand
GGACAGACCGTTCCGCCGCTGGCTACGCGCGTGGCGCTGATCGACCCGAAGTTGAGGGCTTCCAACGAGCCATCGACTTTGCGGGCGCGATTGGCGCTATTGAGGTTGCGGGTCTTGGTGATGCTGACCGCCGCGCTGCAGGCGTCCGCGATGACCGAGTTTTTCACGGCCTGCAGGTCAGCCGTAACTTCCTCGGCCACCCGCTGCACCCCGCCCATGCCGAACAGGTGTGGCGTGTTGCGTTCGACAAACTGGGAGACGTTCGCCGTGGCATTGGGGTCACGCACCGCATCGGCGTGCGAGCGCCCGGCGCCGTCCTCGGCTGACAGATCGGTGATGAAGGCGCCATCGGCTTTTTTGAAGCGCGGCCGCCCGAAGCGGTCGAACAACGTCACTTGATCCCCAGACATGGCCTCGGCGTGACAGCTATTGCAGCTATCGGCGTTGGCGCCGGTGGCGCGATTCTGCGTCGCCCACTGGGTCGCACCGGTCAGATCCGCGCGCGGCACGCGGGTGAAACGTTGGCCGTTGCCGACGTTGTTGCCAACGCCGTCGAGGGCATTGAAGTGAGCGGCGAACAATACGTCACCGACCTCGAAGGCCAAATCGAACCCATTGGCTTCGAGCGTAGCTTCATCACCATGAGAGATTTGCTGGCCTTCACTGAGCGCCACGCTACTGAGATCCGTTGAGCTATTGAGGATGGCCTGAGCACGGTCACTCCCACCGACGATCACGGCTACTGCGAGGCTCCAAAAGCGAATTCTCGGGCGCATGGTATCCCTCCTGCGTTGGGTTGGCGGAGCTGCGCTTCAGCGTCGCTACTCCACTTCGTTCTCGCTGGTTCGGTTCGTTGCGGATATGGTCACCGACAGCGTGACCGCATGATGCTTCATCGCGTCGCAAGGTCTCCGCACGAAACACTCCGAATCGAACGATTCGCCGACGCTGCAAGATCAGCGCCGCAATCCGGCAACGGACCCGCTGCCCACACAGCAAAGATGATCCTGTAGCTGTCGCTCTAGATGGCCTACTCAAGGCCCGGAACAGTGATCCCTCTTTGGATCCATTCACCCGAGGCATCGGCGCGCAATGCGAAGCGCACGGCGCGCGCGAGCATCACTGCGACGTATATTGGATCACCACTGTTGAGGAGGACACGCCCTGAACCGTCCTCACCAATCCAGGATCGCGAGACTGAAGGCGCAGAAAGCTACGGTCGCCGTCACGGCGCGGGCGCGCGCACCACCCGTTGCGCGCCCCGCGAGGTGATTGGGGTCTCGTTACGCCACGCACATGAGCAGGCGTGGATCGAGACAGTTCGGCGCCGTCACGTCGATGGTGTGATCGCCATTGGTATCGACGTCGACCGATTCATCCGACCGATAGAAGATCTCAGCCGACCCGTTGCCGGAACTCACCATCAGCTCGCCCGCGTTCGGACAGCTGTGCCCATCGAGCACGGTGAGCGTGGTCACCGTCGTGATGCTGGCGGGTCCGCCAAAGCACGGCGAGCTGATCCCACCGCCCAGGCGGAACTGGGTCGGATCGCCGCTGTCGTCGACGTCCATCGTCAGCGCGTTGAAACTCGCGTTGATCGGAGCGACGCCTTGCGTCAGCAGAATGACCGGACCGGTGAACGTCAGGCGATAGATCGTCGGGACGCACCCCGCGTTGAAGGTAATGTTGTCGATCTTCATCGTCGTGTTCTTGAAGGTCACTGTCACCAGCGGGCCGCCCGCGGGTCCCGTGGAAATCATCCCACTGGTCAACAAGAAGGTCGCCTGGGTCAGCAAGCAGCTGCCGCCGCTCAAGCTCGGCGAGATCGTCCCAGCGAGCACCACGTGTGCGGTGCGGGTCTCGACGCCCCCGCTGTTCTTGAACGTGGCGGTGATGTCGATGTTGAAGGTGGCGGCCAGCGCGTTTAAGTTGCCGAGGCCATCGAACGTCACCGACCCATCGGCGGTCGCAACCCGACACATATTGAGGGTGAACGACACTGGCTGGAACGGAAAGCTGCCGGTGCGCGTCGCGCTGCCACCCAAAGGACACGCGCCAGCGGCGCCGCCGTCGAATCCCTCGAACTCAGCGGAAGCCCCGCCGCCAAAACTGATCCCGTCGGCCACCGCCGCAATCACACTCGGCATCACGCTCATGGCATTGATCACGACCGATGATCCGCCCGCGATCACCGCGCCGCCGCCCGGCGTCCCCCCTCCGGTTGTCGCCGTCGCCGTGGCAGTAGCGGTGCGGGTCGGTCGGGTTGCACTCGGGGTAGCGTTGGGGACCGGGCAGGTGTTGAGCGCATTGTTCACGGCGAGGATCAACTCTTCAACGGTTACCGACTGGCTGTTGTCCGCGTCGAACTGCGGGCACGCACCGAACTCGGCGATGCCGAGCGCGATGTTCACCCCGACGATGAGTTCCTCGACGGTCACGGCGCCGTCGTGACCGCAATCGCCGATGCACACCACCTCCGACGTTTTTGTCGCCGTGGGAGTCGGGGTCGGGGTGGCGGTGATGGTGCTCGTCACAGTGACCGTCGCCGTCTGAGTAATGGTCGGCGTAGAGGTGGCGGTGGAGGTAGCCGTGGCGGTGCGTGTGGGGGTCGGGACGCACTCGGGCAGGTCGATGCATTTCGCATCGGCGCAGTCGGTCAAGCCGTCGCTATCATTGTCGACGCCATCCAAACAGTTTTCCTGCGCGAAGATCAGCGTCACATCGGTGGGGTTGTAGTTCACATTGAACCCCAGCCCACCCCCGGTGACGAGTCCGCTGGTATGCGTGAATTTCCCGGTATGGGAACCGTAGGTCGCGATCTTGAAGCTATTGCCAACGCTCGGTGAGAAATTTGTCGGCCGCGTCACGGCGAGCGTACCGCCGAGCGTGGCGGCTTGTGTGATCGCGAGTTGATCGAAGCCACTGCCCGCAGTGAGACCATTGATCTCGATTGCCAGCGCGGCTCCGTCACCTTGAGTGTAGGTGCCGGCAACGTTGAGCAACCCAGGCGACAACCCCGGACTGACCTCACCACTGCCGCTCGCGTTGACGTTGCCGGTGATCGTCCCCGCGCCCTCCAGCTTGCCGCCTTCGATGGATAGCACACTCGAGGTGGTCAACGCCCCGCCGCTCAAGCGCGTGATGCCAGCCGTCTGCGCGTAGTCGTTGAACAAAGCGAGCGTGCCGCTCTTGACGTCCACCGTGCCACGGTTCGTCACGCTGCTGCTGACCTGCGTGACGCCGTCACCGCTGCCCAACTCTTTGGTCACCGTCCCGTGGTTGTTGAACGTCCCCTGGCCCATGTCGGCCGCCGTCTTGATTTGAAAGGTCGCCCCCTGCAGATTGTTGAACGTCGCGTTGCCCCCGATCGAGAACGTCCCCGCCCCCGTCCACGTCGCCACCCCGGCGTTGTTCAACGTACGCGTATCGAACAACGTGATCGTCGTCGT
>JBGOUW010000316.1:0-6075 GCA_041477755.1 Binatia bacterium | reverse complement strand
CGAAGACGGCGCGGAGCTTCATCATCGCGGCAAGGTCCTCGGGCGAGAAGAGGAGCGGCATCTGCTGCATCTTCTCGACGCCGATGCCGTGCTCGCCGGTGATGCTGCCGCCGAGCGCGACGCAGGCCTCGAGTATCTCGCGCCCGGCGGCGAGCACGCGCTTCACCTCGTCCTGGTCCCGCTCGTCGAAGAGCAGGATCGGGTGGATGTTGCCGTCGCCGGCGTGGAAGACGTTGCCGATGCGGAGACGGTACTTCTCGGCCGCGGCGGCGATGCGGCGGAGGATGTCCGGCACGCGCGTGCGCGGCACGACCCCGTCCTGGGTGCAGTAGTTGGGGGCCAGGCGGCCGACGGCGCCGAAGGCGCGCTTGCGGCACTTCCAGAGGGCGGCGCGTTCGGCCTCGTCGCGCGCGGTGCGGATCTCGCGCGCCGCGTTGTGGAAGAGTCGCAAACGCGCTTTCGGCGCGGTCGGGCGCTTGGCGCCGAGTTACTGCACGCAAGACGGCGTCGTGCCGCGCACCAAGCTGCCTGACATCCTGCGCGCGATCACCCGCATCGGCGTACGCTATCGGTTGCGCATCGCCAACGTCTTCCACGCCGGCGACGGCAACATTCATCCGATCCTGCTTTATGACGAGCGCAACGCCGACGAGGTCGAGCGTGTGCTCGCCGCCGGCCGCGAGATCCTCGAAGCGTGCGTGGCACTTGGCGGCAGCGTCACCGGTGAACACGGCATCGGCGTCGAGAAAATCCAACAGATGCCGCTCATCTTCAGTCCCACCGATTTGCTGGTGATGCAGCAGCTGCGGAAGGTGTTCGATCCCACGCTGCGCTCCAACCCAGGTAAGATCTTTCCCACCCCCGGCGTGTGCGTGGAAACCACCCGGCCGATGCGTCGCGCCGCGATGTGAGGAGCTGATCCACGGTGCCGATGTCCGATCACGCGAGCGAACTGATCACCGATCTGCGCGGGCAGTTCGGCGCCGATGCCGTCAGCGACGATACGGCGGCGTTCACGATCGCGGGTCGCGCGCCCGCGTGCGTGGTCCGACCGTCGCAGGTTGAGCAGGTCGGCGAGTTACTCGGGCTCGCCACCAAGCGCGACTGGGCCGTCATACCGGTCGGCAATGCCACGCACCTGCACGTCGGCGCACCGCCGGCGCAGTATGACATCGCGTTGTCGCTGCAGCGTCTGGCGCGCATCGTCGCGCATGAAGCCGCCGACATGACGGTCACGGTCGAGGCCGGCGTCACCCTCGGTGCGTTGAACACCGCGCTGGCGCAGGCACGACAGTGGTTGCCACTCGATCCGCCGTTGGCCGAGCAGGTTACCATCGGCGGCCTCATCGCGGCCGATCTCAACGGGCCGCTGCGCTTGTCGCAGGGTAAGGTGCGGGACTTGTTGATCGGCATCACCGTCGTGCTCGCCGACGGCTCGATTGCGAAAGCCGGCGGACGCGTCGTCAAAAACGTCGCCGGCTACGACCTCGGCAAGCTGTTCGCTGGATCGTTCGGCACCCTCGGCGTGATCGTCGAAGCCACGTTCAAGATTCGTCCGCGCCCCGAGCAGACGCGCGTGCTGTGGATCACCACGTACGATGATCAAGACGCCGCCGAGCTGGCGCTAACGCTGCTCGATGCGAAGCTGGCGCCGTTGTTCGTCGAAGTCTTGAACACCACGGCGGCGGCGGCGTGCGGGCAGACCAGCGGGGGGATCGCGATCGCTCTCGGCGGCATCGCCGAAGAGTTGGACGCGCAGCAAGCGGTCATCGTGGACTACTGCGGGCAATCCGCACGGGTGTGCGACGACCACGAAGCCACGCAGGTCACGCACTGGCTGCGCGAGTTCCCGCGCCAGGCGCCGGCGACGCTGACGGCGCGCGTGAGCTTGCTGCCGACCGAGTTGGCGGGCCTGCTCCCGCGCCTGACACCGGAAGCGGCCAAGCGCGGACTCGAGGCCGCCGTGGTGGCGCACGCCGGCAACGGCGTCGCCCGCCTGCATCTGCGCGGCGAGGAGACGCAGGCGGCGCTGTTTATCGAGTGGCTGCGCATAGCGGTGCGCGCGCGCGGGGGCTGGGTCGTGTTCGATTCGTTGCCGGTCGGCTTGCACGGGCAGGTCGAACCGTTCGGTTACCGCACGGCCGCGCTGTCGCTGATGGAAGGCATCAAGCGGCAACTCGATCCACGCGGCACGCTGAGCCCGGGACGGTTCGTGGGCGGAATATGATGGATATGAACAAGCCCGAGCCGTTCGTCCCCTACGAGCGCTTCCTCGACTGCGTGCATTGCGGCTTGTGTCTCAACGCCTGTCCGACCTACGTCGAGTTGGGCACCGAGATGGACTCGCCGCGCGGGCGCATTCATCTGATGCGCGCGCTCAGCGACGGCACGCTCGCGCTGACAGCGGATGTCGTCCATCACCTCGACCTCTGCCTCGGCTGCCGCGCGTGCGAGACCGCGTGTCCGTCGGGCGTTCACTATGGCGAGCTGATCGAAGGGGCGCGTTCGTTCATCGAAGCGCATCACCGCCGTGGCGTGAGCGATCGCCTGCGCCGGCGCGCGATCAAATGGATCTTTCCGCACGCGCGTCGCCTACGGGTGCTGCTGGCACCGGTGCGTTGGGCGCGGCGACTTGGGCTGTGGCCAGCGATCACGCAGTTGATTCCGGCTGCCGCCTTGTTGCCCGCCGCTGAGGCCGCGCCACCGCTGCCGCCGCTTACCCCGGCGCAGGGCACTGAACGCACGCGTGTCGGCTTGCTCACCGGCTGCGTGGCGTCGGTGCTGTTCGGCGAGGTCAATTGCGCCACCGCGCGCGTGCTCGCTCACAACGGCTGTACGGTCGTCGCGCCGGCGACGCAGCGGTGCTGCGGCGCGCTCTCGCTGCACAACGGTTCGCGCGAGGCGGCGCTCGATTTCGCGCGCCGCATCATCGACACATTTGCGGAAGATCTCGACGCGGTCATCGTCAACGCCGCCGGTTGCGGTGCCATGCTGCGGCAATACGGCGAGCTGCTCCAATACGATCCGGCGTACGCGGAACGCGCGCGGCGCTTCAGCGCCAACGTTCGTGACATCAGCGAATGGTTGGCGACATTGTCGATCGATCCACCGCCGCCGGTGCCGCCGGTGCGCGTGACCTACCATGACGCCTGCCATCTCGCCCACGGACAACAAGTACGCGAGCAACCCCGCGCGTTGCTGCGCGCGATTCCCGGCGTCGAGTTGATCGAGCTACCCGAGGCCGAGCTGTGCTGCGGCAGCGCCGGCAGCTACAACCTCACCGAACCGGCGATGGCGGCGCGGCTGCAAGCCCGCAAGATCGGCCACATCGAAGACACCGGCGCCGCCGTGGTGGTCGCCGCCAACCCGGGCTGCATCCTGCAGATTCAATCCGGGCTGGCACAACGCGGTCGCCACATCACCGTGCGTCACCCGGTCGAGGCGCTCGATCGCGCCTACCGTGGCTTGCCGCTGACGGACTGAGAGCCACCTTCACCGCAGAGGTCCGCGGTATCGACACACCCGCCGCCAACGAAAATCTCGTAGCGGGGTTGCCGAACGCGTGATATTGAAGCCACTCTCCGAGCGACGCATGGCAGTGCTTACACGAGCAAGACGAGTCCGGGTCATGTACAGCGCGACCCTTGCCGGCGCGCTGCTCGCGATCGCCGTCTCGGCGCGCGCGCAGACGGCGACGAAGACCACCTCGCCAACCGCGACGATCACCGCCACCACCACACCGTCCCGCACCGGAACCGCGACGCGCAGCCAAACATCGACCGCGACCATCACCGCCACGATCACTCCCTCTTTTACCGTCACAAATTCCGCCACACGCACCCGCACTCGGACACGCACCCAAACGGCGACCGGAACCACCACCCCCGGCTTCACCGACACCGCCACGCGGCGGCCGACGCGTACGGCGACATTCACGCACCGTCCAACCGTCACGCAGACGATCACGCTTACCCCGTCGATCACGCCGTCACCGACACAAACGGCGACGGTCACCGTCACGCACACGCGGCGGCCGTCGCGCACGCCGACTCACACTCGTGTCGAACTCACCGCCACCCCGACGCCAACCGAGACACCGAGCCTGACGCCGAGTCTGACCTTCACGCCGCGCGACACCGCAACGCCACGACCGTCGCGGACACCGACCGCCACCGTCACCTCGTCACCCACCGAGACATTCACCCCGACTCTTCGACCAACGCGCACTGCGACCGCCAGCGCCACCATCACGCCCAGCAATACCGCCACGCCGAGCGAGACCGAGACGCCGACTCCAGCTAATACCCCGACCCGCACGGCGACCCGCACACGGCGCCCGACGCGCACGCGCACCATCACCGTGACACCCCGACCCACGCCCACGGCAACGTTCACCCGCGTCCCGACGCGCACACGCACGCCAACCCTCACCCCAACCGAATCACCAACTCTGCCACCGACCCCAACCGCGACCGAAACCCCGACGCCCACCGACAGCGCAACCGTGCGCCCGGCGCGCACGCCGACGTTCACGCGCACAGCCACCGACACGCGCACGGAAACGCCGACGAGAACCCCGACCGTGACTCAGACGCCAACCTCGACCACCACGGCTACGCCCACGCCGACGCCGACGATCACCCGTACCGAAACCCCAACACTGACTCCGACCCCAACCGACACCGCGACGATT
Source organism: Binatia bacterium (assembly GCA_041477755.1). Classification (GTDB taxonomy): domain Bacteria; phylum Desulfobacterota; class Binatia; order HRBIN30; family JACQVA1; genus JACOST01. Next base: position 1,382 of record JBGOUW010000316.1, on the reverse strand, counting down.
ACGCGCACACCAACGCTGCCACCCACTCGCACAGCGACCACCACGCCGACCGCATCGGCCACCCCGCTGCCCACCGACACCGCCACGCCGAGCGCCACCGCAACGGTGAGCGCGACGGCAACCGAGACGGCGACGCCAACACCGAGCGCCACCGCGACCCCGATTGCGTGTGTGGGCGATTGCAACCTGAGCAACACCGTCACGGTCGAAGAACTCATCATCGGCGTGAACATCGCCCTCGACACCGCGCCGCTCACGAGTTGCCCGTCGTTCGACGCCGACCACAGCGGCGACGTGACGGTCGAAGAACTGATCACTGCGGTGAACGCGGCGTTGGGGAATTGTCCGGTGCCAACCCTGTAGCGGATTGTGAAGGAAGGGGGGCGGGTCTGCGACCCGCCCCCACAACGACGTGCGGCTACAGCCGGCGCGCGGCCGGGATCACATCTTCGGCGAACCCTTGGATCTCGTCCATGAAGTACGGCGCGAACACCATGAAGATGAAGTGGGTAACACCCACCGTGCGATAGCGTTCGATGGTGTCGAGGCACTCCCGCTTGTCGCCGATCATGATTTGCTTGCGCGCCGCTTCCGGCGTGGTCTGCCGCATGTTGGCGATCAGGCTGCACATGAACTCTTGGCGCGGCGGCGCCGCGTTGTAGCAGAGCGGGATCATCACGGTCTTCTCGATCTGATCGGTGTCGCGCTTCACCGCTTCGCCATGCCGCTTGATCACGTCGATCAGCGTCTTCATCGTTTCGGTGCTGCCGCTGGCGTTCCACATGTCAGCGTACTTGGCGACAATCTTCAGCAACACCTTCTGACCGGTGCCGCCGATCATGATCGGCGGATGCGGCTGCTGCAGCGGTTTGGGAAGACACATCGCGTCGGTCACCGTGTAGTGCTTGCCGTGCACCGTGGTCTTCGGCTGCGTGAACATGCCGCGGATGATTTGGCAGGCTTCGTCGAGCGCGGCGAGGCGGCCGGGCACGGTCTTGAAGTCGATGCCGAAGTTCTGATGTTCGAGTTCGAACCAGCCGGCGCCGATGCCGAAGTTGAGGCGGCCACCGCTGATGTGATCGAGGGTCGCGGCCATCTTCGCGGTCACGCACGGGTGGCGGTAGGTGTTGCCGTTCACGAGATGGCCGAGCCGGGCGCGCTTGGTCGCTTGCGCCAACGCGCTCAGCGTCGTCCAGCCTTCAAAGCAGGGGCCTTCGGGATCGACGAAGATCGGATAGAAGTGATCGAAGTTCCACAGCGAATCGTAGCCCAAGGCATCGGCCTTCTGCCACAGCTCGAGCATCTGCGCCCACTCGATGCCTTGTTGGCCGGTCTGAATCCCAAAGCGAATCGGATGTGTCGTCGCCATCGTGCGTCTCCCT
>JBGOUW010000588.1:0-3047 GCA_041477755.1 Binatia bacterium | reverse complement strand
CTCTGTTCGTAGATGGGCAGATCGCGGAGCTGTGCCTCGCTCAACCCAGCCGCTCTGCCGACGGCAGAGCCGATATCCATTCATAACGGGCACCCGACCAGCGCTGCCGCTTTCAGCGATGCGAGCGCCTTCAGCTTGGCATCCACCAGGCGAGCCCGGCCGAGTGCAAACTCGTATGCACCATAGGCCTGAAAGATCTGCGGATGGTGAGCCGCCACCGCCAGGGGATCCGGAACCTTTCCAAACCGGCGCCGGGCGACCCAGAATGCCAGCCGCGCCAACAGCGGCGCGCGTCGTTGCTCTACTCCATTGATCCGATTCATCGCCTCACCTCCGGTCGTCACGACGCGCGTTGGCTGCGCCACCAACGCGGGAAGCAGAGCACGACGAGAAGCGCCGCGGGGAGCAGCACTCCCGGCAGATCGATCAGCCAGTGTCCGGCGTGCAGCCGACCGCTCAGGATGTCGACAACGTGTATCAGCGCGTGCAGCCCAAAGAAGAGTGTCGCCCCGGCTAGCGTCACCCGCCGGATCGAAACCGACACCGCCCCCGCACACAACCCGATGCCAAAGGTCGTGAACGCGGCGCCAATATCGCGCACGAAGTGGACATTGAGTGGGCCGGTATCGGGCACCGCTGCCGGGAGATAGAGGTACCAGGTCTCCGGCGAAGCGAGCATCCAGACGCCGTTGGCCACGTTGAAGATGCCGAGAATCCAAAACAGCACGGTCATGAACTCCTCCAGTCGCTACCGCCTAACACCATCACGCCGCTGGCTGTGGAAAGGTTACAGCGGCGCGCCGTTCCTGGGGTCGGCGAGCATGGCGGCCCGCGCCGCGGCTCGGCCGGCGAGATATCCGGTCGACCACGCCCACTGGAAATTGAAGCCGCCGATGCGACCATCGCAGTCGAGCATCTCACCGATGAGATAGAGTCCCGATACCATGCGCGAGGCCATCGTGCGGTATTCGATCTCATTGAGCGGCACACCACCGGCCGTGACCTCCGCAAAGTCCCACCCGCGATCGCGCGTGATCGGTAGCCGTAAAGCGGTGAGCGCGTGAGCCAACGCGCGCCGCTGCGCGCGTGACAGCTGCGCGAGGGGTTGTTGCGCTTCCATCTCTGCCACATGGACCAGCGCCGCCGCCAGGCGATCGGGAAACATCTCCGCCAGCAACTTCCCGATCGATAGGCGCGGACGCGACTCTGCGCTCGCGATCAAACGTTGCTCGACTTCCTCAAAGGTATAGCCGGGCATGAAGTTGCAGTGCGTCTCCACCCGCTGTTCACTCCCACGCGCGAGCGTCCAATGCCGACTCGCGTCCATCACGACGGGGCCACTGATGCCAAAATGCGTGAACAGCAAACTGCCCGTGCGCCGATCGCGCAGCTTGCCGTCGACGAAGGTCGAGAGCGCGACTTCGGTCGACAAACCCGACAGCTCGGCATGGAACATGGTGTCGGCCAACACCAGCGGCACCAGCGCGGGGAATGTCGGCGTCACCGAGTGACCGAGTCGCTGCGCGATCGCCCAACCCTGACCGTCGCTGCCGGTGCGCGGCAGCGAGCGGCCACCGGTGGCCATGATCACGCAGCGAGCGTGCAGACCGCCGTGGGTGTGTTGAATCGAGAACCCGGTAGTTTCGTCGCCCGTCAGGTTCTGCACGCGGCAATCGGTTCGAATCGCAACGTCAAGTTCGCCGCATCTTCCGAGCAGTGCGGTCAACACAGTCTGCGCGCGATCGCTGACCGGAAACAGCTTGCCGGTCTCTTCGCGCTTCAGCTCGACGCCAAGCGAGGCGAACCAATGGACGGTCGCGTGTTCGTCAAACGCCGCGAGGATGTTGCGTACAACCGGCGGTGATCCGTTGAAGTCGCTGGATTGCATCGTAGCGTGCGTGACGTTGCAGCGCCCTCCACCCGAGATCAATATCTTCGCGCCGACCTTGGGTGCCGATTCGAGCAACAGCACGCGCAGCGGGCGCCCCTCGGCGCGTGCGGCTTCAGCGGCGAAGATGCCTGCCGCAAGTCCGGCGGCGCCGGCACCCACTACGGCGATGTCGCAGCTGTCGCTCACACATCACAAGGTAGTCGGGAATCGCGCGCAGCGATAGCGCGTCCGGAGCGACCTTTGCCCTGGAATCGAAGGCCGCTACGGCGTCACGGTTCGGGTCGGTCGGCGAGTTGGTGTTGGCGTCCGCGTGATGGTCGGGCGCCGCGTGAACGTGCCTGTCGGCGTGCGCGTCGGGCGCCGGGTGAATGTGGCGGTGCGTGTCGGCGTGCGCGTGAGCGTCGGTCGCCGCGTGAACGTACGCGTCGGCGACGGCGTGGGCCGCCGTGTCGACGTCCGCGTCGGCGTGATGGTCGGCCGCCGTGTGAACGTGCGCGTCGGCGTCAGCGATGGAGTGCGGGTGCGCGTCGCACTCGGCGACGCAGTCGGTCGGCGCGTCGAGGTCGGCGTCGTTGTATTGGACGGCCGGCGTGTCGGCGTCAGCGACAGGCTCGGCTGCGGCGTCGGACTCGGCGTTGGCGTCGCGGTCGCCGATGACACCGGTGTGCCCGGCACACCATCCGCTTCGTATGCACCGATATCGAAGCCGAGCCCCTGCGGTCGCACGTTGCCATCAAGATCGGCGGGCAAGACGTCGACGAGCGTGCCGGCATCAATCGCCGGGCTGCCGCTCGCGAGATGATAGTCGTTGCCGGCCGCGCTCACGAACACGGCCGCGGGCGCGGCGATGAACGAATGTGCGTCGAACCCAAACCCCTGCCAGGCAGCGAGGCTGTAGAACGTGCTGTCGTCGGAGAACACGTTGACGACGACGTTGTAGTCGGACTGCAGGCCGGGTTGACTCGATGGATCGACTTCGAGACTGCCGCGCGAACCCGGATGAATCAGGATGTTATTGAACACTTGGTTGTTGATGCTGCCGTCCTTCAATCCGATCGCAAAGCGGCCGTTGCTCGCTTGCACGATGGTGTTGCCGACGAAACGATTGTCGCGCGTGCCCCACTCGTTCCCGTCGCCGTCGTCCCACCCGGCGATG
>JBGOUW010000175.1:0-9009 GCA_041477755.1 Binatia bacterium | reverse complement strand
TCCGCGCGCCAGCTTTCACCTCTTTCGGTGACGTACAACGAGTTGTCCGATAGGTGTCACTGAGGGGGGATGCCGCTTTCGAGTGGTGGTAGCCCCGCGATGCGAACGGCGCTGCTGATACCGCGCGCGCTTGGGGATGGCGGCTACCGTGCGCCTGGCGGTCCGGTCCAGCGAACCCGCGGCGGCCGCTCGGCGACGCAGCGGGCCATTGGCGCGGACGCGCGACCGCTGGCGCAAAAATCTACTCGACGACTCGGCATCGCCCCGGTACCATCGACTCCATGCGTTGCAGCCCCCGCGCTCGCCACTCGCGTCGTGATCGACGCACTGCCCGGGCACTTCTGATCTGCGCGATGATCGTGCTGTCGCGCGTTGTACCGGCTGCGGCCACATGTCCGCCCGTGGCGCGTGCGGCGTGCCGGATCGCCGGCACTAACCTGCTCAGTATCTTCAACGACAGCAACGATGCGCGTGACCGGCTCACGTGGAGTTGGCTTCGCGGACCCGCCACCGCGCAGGCGGACTTCGGCGATCCGACGGCCACGACCACTTACTCGCTGTGTGTCTACGACGCTTCCGGTCTCGTGCTGTCGGCGGAGATCGCTGCCGGCGGCACGTGCAACAGGTTGCCATGCTGGCGTACCACCGGCACAACGGGATTTTTCTACCGCGACGGCGCCGGTGCGGTGGCGGGAATCCAGGTGATGCGGTTGTCCGGCAGCACCCGTACTGCCGCGAGCGTGTCGGTCAGCGCTCGAGGGGTGAACCTTCCCGATCTTGCCAACCCGCTCTCCGCACCGATCACGGTGCAACTCAGCCAGAGCCCAGGAGCGGTCTGCTTTGAAAGCGTCTTCGATGCCGGCACGATTGCGCGCAATGACGGCGCTCAGGTGCGTGCTCGCTCCTCGGTCACGGCCACCACGTCGATGCCAACGCTGCCCAGCGTGGGCTGCGGTGACCCGCTCGCGACCTACACACCCGGTGTGTCGACCGCGACTTCGCTGCTGCACGACGGTCTCGCGCGCACGTTCCGCGTCTACCTGCCGCCATCGTACCCAACGACGAACGACACGCCCGTGCCGGTTGTGTTCTTGCTGCACGGCGGTTTTGGCAGCGGGGCGCAGGTGGAAAATAGTTCGCGCCTGCTCGAGGTCGCCGACGATCAGGGGTTCGTCGTGGTGTCGCCTGACGGCGTGGCCGGCTCGCAAAACATCCGCACCTGGAACGCCGGCGGATGCTGCGGCTTCGCTGCCAGCAGCGGGGTCGATGACGTCGGATTCATCGCGGCGATGCTCGATCAACTGGAGGCGACGTTGTGTCTCGATCGGCGGCGCGTGTACGCCGCGGGCATGTCGAACGGCGCGATGTTGAGCGACCGATTGGCCTGCGATCTCGCCGATCGCATCCGCGCGGTCGGCGCGGTTGCCGGCAGCCACATGACCGATCCATGCACACCCGCGCGCCCAGTGCCGGTTCTGCACATTCACGGGACCGGCGACCAGAACGTCCCGTACGCCGGCGGCTTCGGCTGCGGCCTCGCGGGCGTGCCGTTCGCATCGATGCCCGACACTATCGCCGGCTGGACGGCGCGCGACGGCTGCTCGGGCCGATCGACCACCGCACTGACACAGGGCGACGGTACGTGTGTGAAACAGGGAACCTGCGCCGGTGCGTCCGATGTCGAACTGTGCACGATTCCCAACGGTGGCCATCACTGGCCCGGTGGCCTGCCGCCGGTGATCAGCGGCATTGGCAACTGCCCCTTCGGCTACCAGAGCCAAAGTTTCTCCGCCAGCGTGGTGCTGTGGGATTTCTTTCGCCAGCATCCGCCGCGCTAAGCCTGCCCCAAGCCGGCGGGGCCTCCTCGACGTGTGCCGACCCAATCAATCTCGATCGGTCGATCCATGAATCGTTGGGAGGTTAGGTTGACTGAATGACTCATTCAGTTTAGAAGTCTGCGCATGGCACGGAAACGGCCGGAAGATCGCGTCGACCGGCTGGTGGAATGCGCCGCGCGGGTGTTCACCGAACGCGGCTACAAGCGCACGCAGATGGCCGACGTGGCGCGCGCCATGGGGGTCGCGCCCGGCACACTGTATCTCTACGTCGAAAGCAAAGAGGCGCTGTTCGACTTGGTGGTGCAGCGCGCTTTTCTCGATCAGCCGCCCGCGCCGCTATCCCACTTGCCAATCGGCACGCCGGCGCCGGGCCAGACGCTGCGCCACGTGCGCGAGCGCTTCGCGCGCGAGGCCCGACTACCGGCGCTCCAGGCTGCGTACGCGCGCACACGGGCCGACGAGCCACGCGTCGAGTTGGAGCGCGTCGTGCGCGAACTCTACGCCGTCGTCGCGCGCAACCGTCGTGGCAACCAGCTGCTGGAACGTTCCGCACTCGATCACCCGGCGCTGGCGCAGTTGTACTTCAAGCGGATGCGGCGGACGCTCATTGAGCGGCTCACTCAATATCTCGAACGCCGCATCCGCCAAAATGCATTCCGCCGCATGCCGGACACGGCCGCCGCCGCGCGCCTCATCCTCGAGACAGTCGCGTGGTTCGCAATGCATCGCCACAGTGATCCCGATCCCGTTGTCCTCGACGATCGGCTGGCCGAGGATACGGTAGTCGGCGTGCTCGTCAACGCATTTGTGAAAGAGGAGAAGAAACATGCAATCGGTCTCGGCGCGCGACGGGCAGACGGCAAGCGTTGAGCGCGCGAGTACGCGCGGAGTGCCGTGGGTGGCGGGCGTGGCGCTGGTCACCTTCCTGCTGCACGGTCTGACCAGCGGCGGCTACGGTTACTTTCGCGACGAGTTCTACTACCTCGCCTGCAGCGATCGCTTGGCGGCCGGATATGTCGACCATCCGCCGCTGTCGATCTGGCTGCTGGCGGGCTCGCGCTGGCTGCTGGGTGATTCGCTGCCGGCGTTGCACCTGCTGCCGGCCTTGGCGACGGCACTGCTGGTGTGGTTGACCGGCCACCTCACGCGTGTGCTCGGCGGGGGGCGCTGGGCGCAATCACTCGCCGCCGTTGCGGCGGCGGTCGCGCCGGTCTACCTCGTGGTCGGCAACTTCTATTCCATGAACGCATTCGAACCGCTGTTGTGGACGGTCGGTGCGCTCATCGTGGTGCACATCATGCAAACCGACGACCCGCAAACCGACGACCCGAGATGGTGGCTCGCGCTCGGACTGGTGATCGGCCTCGGACTCGAAAACAAGCACTCGATGCTGTTCTTCGGCCTGGGGCTGAGCGTCGCGGTCGTGGCGACGCCGCTGCGTCGTCACCTATTGGGTCGCTGGGTTTGGCTTGGCGCTCTGGTGGCGCTGGTATTGTTTCTCCCGAATCTTCTCTGGCAGTTCCGCCACGGGTTTCCCACGCTCGAGTTCATGCGCAACGCGCAGCTGTTCAAGAACGCCGCGTTGTCGCCGGCACAGTTCGTCGGGCAACAGATTCTCATGCTGCATCCGTTGGCGTTGCCGCTCTGGCTCGCGGGGTTGTACTGGTACTTCGCGACTCCCGCTGGTCGCCGCTATCGCGCCCTGGGATGGATTTATCTGGTCGTGTTCGCTCTGCTCGTGCTGCAACGAGGCAAGGCGTATTACCTGGCGCCCGCCTATCCGCCGCTGCTGGCAGCAGGAGCGATTGCCATCGCCGCATGGACTGAGCGGCGTGCGCGCTGGCTGCGGTCAGCGTACCTGGCGCTTCTGCTCGCCGGCGGTATCGCTCTGGCGCCGCTGGCGTTGCCTATCTTGCCGGCGGACATCCTCGTCCGCTACGCGCGCGCCCTCGGCGTGCAAGAAGGCGTCAAGGCGGAGACCGCTGAGCTGGGGCAACTACCGCAACACTTCGCGGATATGTTTGGTTGGAGCGAGATGGTCGACACCGTGGCGGAAGTCTTCAACCGTCTGCCCCTGGAAGATCGCGCCCGCTGTGCCATCTACGCGCAAAATTACGGCGAAGCGGGCGCGATCGATTTCCTCGGCCGACCGCACGGTCTGCCGCACGCGATCTCGGGCCACAACAACTATTGGCTGTGGGGGCCGGGCAATTTCACCGGGGAGGTAGTGATCGTGGTGGGCGGATCGGCCGCCGATCTCGCGGGGTTCTGCGAGACGGTCGAGCAAGTTGCCGTCACGCACTGTCGCTACTGCATGCCGTTCGAGAACAACCGCCCGATCTTCCTCTGCCGCAATCGCCAAGGTCGTTTGCAGCAGATTTGGGCGCAGCTCAAGCGGTACATCTGACTCGTCGCGACATGGCCAGCCGCGATGCCGATGGACTCATCGGTGCGGTGGCACGAACTCCGCCTCCCACTCCTCCTTCGTCTCACTCTCGGCGGCGCCGAAGCCGGGGAGGCTTTGGAGTGTGCGCACGCAGCTGTTCCACCGCAGAATCGGATCGTCATTCCCGGACGGTCGGAGAGCCTCGGCCTCGGCGTAGCGCGCGAGCGCCTGATCGAACAGCGGCAGGAGCGAGCGCAACGGCATCTTCAAAGTCAGTTGCGCCTTCCCTTGCCGCTCGAACGCCAACCCGGTGTAGAAGGCGCGCGCGTATGGGTCACGCAGCCGGCCGAAGATCTGCTCGGCTTCAGCGAACCGTTTGTTGGTGGACGCGTCGAACTGGTCAGTGAGCGCGAGACCCAAGGTGCGCAGGGCGAGCTGGTTGTCTGGGTCGATCGCGAGCACGTCGCGGCTGATGCTCTCAGCTTCGGCCGGCTGGTTCAGTTCGCGATACTTGTCTGCCTTCTGGAGAGCCGCATCGATGCCGCTCGGAAGGATACGTTTGAGCGCGCGGTCCATTGGTCTCCCTTCAGGCGGCAGCTACTGCCGTCCCGTCAGCCATCGCATTAGTCGGCGCAGCGGGTCGTAGAAGTCGTCGACGACCCGCTCCTTGAGCGGGATGATGGCGTTGTCGGTGATGTGAATCGACTCGGGGCACACTTCGGTGCAGCACTTGGTGATGTTGCAGTACCCGATGCCGCCTTGGTCCTTGATGTACGCGGTGCGTGAGGTGACATCGAGCGGATGCATTTCGAGGCTCGCCAATCGCACCAGGAACCGTGGTCCAGCGAAGCTGTCTTTCTTGTCGTGGTCGCGCAGCACGTGGCAGACATCTTGGCAGAGGAAGCACTCGATGCACTTGCGGAACTCTTGGACTCGGTCGATGTCGAATTGGTGCATGCGCCAGGTGCCGTCGGCTTCGGGCGGCCGCGGGTTGAACGGCGGGATGCGTTTGTTCACCTCGTAGTTCCAGGACACGTCGCACACCAGATCTTTGATGACCGGGAACGCCTTCATCGGGGCCACGGTGATCGGTGTGCCGGCGGGAAACTGATCCATGCGCGTCATGCACATCAGCTTCGGTTTGCCGTTCACCTCAGCGCTACAGGAGCCGCAGCGGCCGGCCTTACAATTCCAGCGGCAGGCGAGATCGATCGCCTGATGGGCCTGGACGAAGTGAATGGCGTCGAGCACGACCATCCCTTCGTGCAGCGGCACCGTATAGTCCTGAAACGCGCCGCTGTCCCGGTCGCCGCGAAAGATCTTGAGGTGCGCTTCTTCCATCGAGCCGCCTATCCTTCTTTCCGCCGCCGATCCGCTCAAGCCTCGCTAACCAACACTGGCTTCAGTTCGTCAGGTACTTGCGGCAGCGGCTCCTGAACTACCGCCATCGTGTCTCCTTGACGCCGCACGATCACGTTGACCGCGCCGAAGCGCTTGTCCGAATCCGGATACTCGACTCGCGTATGGGCACCGCGGCTCTCGCGGCGCTCGATCGCCGCGCGCGTCACGGCTTCGCTCACGGTCAGCAGGTTGTTGAGATCGAGCGCCGTGTGCCAGCCCGGATTGTATTGACGATGACCGGGAACGCGGACGCGTGCCGCGCGGGCGCGCAGCTTCTCGATCTCGGCGAGCGCGTGCTTGAGATCATCTTCGCTGCGGGCGATACCGACGTACGTGCCCATCATTTCTTGCAGGGCTTCTTGGACGGCGTAGGGGTTCTCTTCGCCGGCGCGTTCGAAGGGAACCACCAGTTCGGCGGCGATCGCTTCCACCTGATCGGTACGCACCTGCGGTTCACCGGGCCGCGCCTTGGCGTACACCGCCGCGCTCGCCCCGGCGCGGCGGCCGAACACGAGCAGATCGCTCAGCGAGTTGCCGCCGAGTCGGTTAGCGCCATGCAGCCCGCCCGCCACCTCGCCGGCGGCGAACAGCCCCGGAACGGTTGCCGCCTGGGTCTCGGGGTGCACGCGTATGCCGCCCATCATGTAGTGCGTGGTCGGGCCGACCTCCATCGCTTGGCGCGTGATGTCCACGTCTGCCAGCTCGTGGAATTGCTGGTACATGCTCGGGAGCTTTTTGCGGATCTCCTCGGGTGTGCGCCGCGACGCGATGTCGAGAAAAGCGCCGCCGTGCGGGCTGCCGCGGCCCTCGCGAACCTCCTGGGTTATGGCGCGCGCCACCACGTCACGGGTCAGCAGCTCCGGCGGTCGCCGCACCTCGGCTTTGCGGCCGGCGATGACGTCGGCCACCCAGCGGTTCGCTTCCTCCTCGGTGTCGGCGAAATCCTTGCGGAACATCTCGGGGATGTAGCGGAACATGAAGCGCTCGCCCTTCGAGTTCTTCAGTACGCCGCCCTCGCCGCGCACGCCTTCGGTCACCAGGATGCCGCGCACGCTCAGTGGCCACACCATGCCGGTCGGATGAAACTGCACGAACTCCATATCGATCAGGTCGGCGCCTGCGCCGTAGGCAAGTGCATGACCGTCGCCGGTGTACTCCCACGAATTGCTGTTGATCTTGTAGGTCCGTCCGATTCCGCCGGTGGCAAGTACCACCGCCTTGGCGCGCAGGACGAGGAAGCGCCCGGTGTCGCGCCGATAGGCGAATGCGCCGCTGATGTGGTCTCCGTCTTTCAGCAAGCGCGCCACGGTGCACTCCATGTAGACGTCGAGGCTGCGCTGCTGGACGGTCTTGTCCTGCAAGGTGCGGATCATCTCGAGGCCGGTGCGGTCGCCGACGTGGGCCAAGCGGGGGTACTGATGGCCGCCGAAGTTGCGTTGCAGAATGCGTCCGTCCGATGTCCGATCGAACAGCGCTCCCCAGGCCTCGAGTTCGTTCACTCGCGCCGGGGCTTCCTGCGCGAGCAACTGCGCCATGCGCCAATTGTTGAGCAGCTTGCCGCCGCGCATGGTGTCGCGGAAGTGAACCTGCCAGTTGTCGCGCGCATCGGTGGTCGCGAGCGCGGCGGCTACCCCGCCTTCTGCCATCACCGTGTGCGCCTTGCCCAGCAGCGACTTGCAGAGTAGCCCCACCGATACGCCTTGGGCAGCGGCTTCGATGGCGGCGCGCAACCCGGCACCGCCGGCGCCTATGACCAGGATGTCGTACGAATGAGTTTCAAAGCGATCCATTCAATCGGCCTTCGCCTCCCGCGTAGTCGGCCTTTGCCTCCCGCTATTCGACCTGCATCCCCTTGTCGTTGAGACGCCTGCGATTTGGTACGGACCCGCCCGTCAAGGGGTCACAGCAGGCGCAGATCCTTGATCACGCCCGACGCCACCAGGCGGATGTAGAGGTCCGAGCCGCAGACCGTGACGAAACTGGCCCAGGCGAACACCATGTGCCGGTCGTTGAGCAGGCTCGCGGCTTTCCAGGCCTGGTGCCGTCCACGATTGAGGGCGCACGACGAAAAGCAATCGAGATTGCCACCGACGAGGTGGCGCAACGAGTGACACGAGAAACTATACAGCGTGAGCGCAGTGGTATTGGCGAGAATGACCACGGTACCGACGCCGACGCCAAAGGAGCCGTCGAAGATCGTGGCGTTGACGACATCGTGCCACAGGAAGATCAAGTAAAAGGCGGTGATGTAGAAGAGGTAGCGATGAAGATTCTGGAGGATCAGCGGGAAGGCCGTCTCGCCGCGATAGCCAGCGCCGCGGAACTCGGAGACGGCGCACGCGGGCGGGTCGAGCAAATAGGAGCGGTAGTAGGCCTTGCGGTAGTAGTAGCAGGTGGCGCGGAAGAGGACGGGTGGAATCAGAATGATGAAGGAAGGGGGAAACGGGAACCACGAAGCGGTGATCAGCGGCGAATACAACGGCGACAGGTAGCCGCCGATCTGGTAGTTGCTGCCCTGGTACGCGGCCCAATTGGCGTAGGTGATCAGCACCCCGAGCAGCAGACCTTGCCCGAGCGGCGCAGCCCACCACCTATCTCGCCGTTCGGTGACGGCGAAGCCGGTACGACGAAGTTCTCCGGACTGGGCAAGCATCGCTATCTCCTCGGTTCCTTCGATACGCGCGCGCACCATAGTGCAACCGTCGTCACCAGAGCAAGAGTCAAATCCCTTGTCGTTGTGCTCTTCTGCGGGACGGCGACGACAAGGCCGCTGCCACATGACCTCAGCCGATTGGTTTGACAACGCGGAAGCCAGAACCCGAAAGGGCCACGGCGTTGCGCGCGAAGCGGTGCGGGTGTTCGGCGTAGATTTGCGCGGGTTGCTCGATGAGTTGAACGACGCGTTGGCGGCGTGAAGGAGAAGAACCCAACCCCCTTGCCCCCTTCCCGACGCGGGAAGGGGGATTCTTCCCCTCTCCGTGTCGGAGAGGGGCCAGGGGAGAGGTGTCTTCGTGCCCGCCCCATCGTCGTCGGACAGAACGTCGCTGCTGCCAGGCTGTAGCGGGCAAGAGAACTGCGTTGTGAGATGACCGACGCGGAGCGGTTGCTGTGGGAGCGACTGCGTCGTAGCCAACTCGGCGGCTTTCATTTCCGCCGTCAGCAGGTGATCGACGGATTCATCGTCGACTTCTAGGTACTGTCCGAGCTATGCGCTCGCGACCGTCGGCACGATCGCCGTGAGTGCGCTCTCTCGAAGCACCGTTCTTGAAGCTCAAGATTCTTTTCGAGCATGACGCCACACGTGCCGAACCCAGCACAGTGCGGATCGAGGCCTCCTGAGGAAGGCGCCCAAGGACTGCTGGAGAAGAACGCACAAGACATCAG
>JBGOUW010000574.1:0-3149 GCA_041477755.1 Binatia bacterium | reverse complement strand
CTATGCGGTGGGCATTGACGGCATGACCGAGGCGGAGGCGGAACCGCTCCTGCGCTTTCTCGGCGAGCACATCACGCAACCCGCCCTCACCTGTCGCCTGCGCTGGGCGCCCAAGACGTTGACGATGTGGGACAACCGCCTCTGTCTGCATCAGGCGTTCAACGACCACGACGGCTACCGACGCGAGATGTACCGCACCACCATCGCCGGCGAAGCGCCGGTTTAGATGCCATAAGCGAACGGGGCATGTCCCAACGTCGCGCCGATCCATGCTGCGAAAGCTGATCGAGCGAGAAGCGTGATAGTCCTCGCGAGCAAATGGCTGGGTAGCCGCGCCTAGTGCCGGGCTGCGACGTGTTGAGCCATGCACCCCTTCGCCACAGCTCAAGTGGGTGGTAAGAACCCGCACGATGTGCGGCCGTTTCACTCGTTCCAGTCCGCGCGATGTACTTCGCTCAAGAGTTCGGCGTGACACGCTTCGTCAATGTCGATTTCGCCCCGCGTTACAACATCGCGCCGAGCCAATACGTTGAGGCGATCATCCAGAACGGGACAGAGCAGCGGCTCGGATCGATGAAGTGGGGGGTTCATTTCACTATCGGTCAAAGCCTCGAAACTTGCGCCCATCAACGCGCGAGCCGAGACAGTAGCCACGTCGCCATTGTTCCGCGAGGCGTTCCGGCGACGGCGCTGCTTGATCGTGGCGGATGGCTTCTATGAGTGGCAGAAGGACGGGTCGAAGAAGATTCCGCACTTCATCCACGTGCGCTCCGGCCGCCCCCTCAGCTTCGCCGGAATCTGGTCATCCTATCGCGAGCCAGTCGGGACGAAGGTTGCGACGTGCGCAATCCTCACCTGCGCCCCGAACGAGTTGATGGCGCCGATCCACAACCGTATGCCGGTGATCCTGCCGCCTGCTGCACGCGACCGATGGCTTGATCCGAGTGCCGCGGACGGTGAACTGCGAGAGCTGTGCGGCCCATTGCCGTCGGAAGAGTATGGAAGCCTTCGAGGTCTCAACGCTGGTGAACTCTCCGCGCAACGATTCGCCGGAATGCGTGCGGAAGCTCACGAGCTAACCCCCTGCCTGCGACACGATCGCCCCGCTTCGCTTCGAGCGCCGCATGCCCAGCTAGGACGGTTCTTACTGCCGCATCACCGGCGACACGTTCCAACGCAGCGATCGCCCTTGCGGTAGGAAGCTCGCTGAGTTTTGCGCACACCGCCGAGGGAGACTCGCCCTTCGAACGCCACAGCTCAAGATCGCGACACACTTCATGGGCACAATTCCGGGCACAGTCACCACTTCCGACCATCGTAGTCGGAAGCATGCGTTTGCTAAGTGTTTGAAATTTGAAGTGCGAAAGGGGGGACTTGAACCCCCACGGGTTTTACCCCACAGGATCCTGAATCCTGCGCGTCTGCCAGTTCCGCCACTTTCGCATGGGTGTGGACTACACTGTCGGCTTGCGCGCGACGGTGATAGCTTCCCGCTGCGACACGGTCAAGGGACGTTTGGCAGGAGGCAGTAGGCAGAGGGCAGTAGGCAGTGAGGACGAGGAGACGATCCTCTTCGCCGCTCTGCCTACCGCCTACTGCCCTCTGCCTACTGCCTTCAACCGACTTGCTCAGCGCACTCGATTCCGGTAGCGACAGCACGCATCTGTTTCGCCCATGACCGAGCTGAATAAGACGTACGATCCCGCCACCGTAGAACGGCGCTGGTACGAGTTCTGGCAAGATCACGGCTACTTTCACGCCGACGAGAACCAGCCGGGCGCGCGCTTCTGTGTCGTCATCCCGCCGCCCAACGTTACCGGCAGCCTCACCATGGGGCACGTGCTCAACAACGCGCTGCAAGACATTCTGATTCGCTACCAGCGGATGAACGGAAAGGTCACGCTATGGATGCCGGGCACCGATCACGCCGGCATCGCCACGCAGAACGTGGTCGAGAAGGCGCTCGCGAAGGAAGGACTCGATCGTCATACGCTCGGGCGCGAGCAATTTCTCGAACGCGTGTGGGGTTGGAAAGAGAAATACGGCAGCACGATCCTCCTCCAACTGCGCCGTCTCGGGGCTTCGTGCGACTGGCGACGCGAACGCTTCACCATGGACCCCAGCTTGTCGCGCGCGGTGCGCGAAGTGTTCGTGCGATTGTACGAGAAGGGGCTCATCTACAAGGGCCACCGCATCATCCATTGGTGCGTACGCTGCCAGTCCGCGCTGTCCGACGAAGAAGCCATCACCACCGAAGGGGGTGAGAACGGTAGCCTGTGGCACATCCGCTACCCCGCCGATGGTGGTGGTCCGGGCGTCGTGGTTGCCACGACGCGTCCCGAAACGATGCTTGGCGATACCGGCGTTGCCGTTCATCCGACCGACGCGCGCTACGCGACGCTCCTCGGCCGCAACGTGATCCTGCCGCTGATGAACCGGCCGATCCCGGTTATCCCCGACGACGCCGTCGATCCGGCCTTCGGCACCGGCGCGGTGAAGGTCACGCCGGCGCATGACGCCAACGATTTCGACATCGGCCAACGCCACCGTCTCGAACCGCTGTGCATCATGACCACCGACGGCCGCATCAACGACAACGGCGGCGCGTATCGCGGCCTCGATCGCTTCGAGGCGCGCAAGCGCATCGTCGCCGATCTCGAAGCGCAAGGGCTATTGGTGAAGACCGAACCGTATCGCGTGCCGGTTCGCCGTTGCGAACGCTGCGATACGATCATCGAGCCGTATCTGTCAGATCAGTGGTTTGTGCGCATGGAGCCGCTCGCCAAGCCGGCGATCGAGGCGATCAAGAGCGGTCGCCTGCGCTTCTACCCCGAACGCTGGGTGGGCGTGTACCTCCATTGGATGACCAATATCCGCGACTGGTGCATCAGCCGCCAACTGTGGTGGGGCCATCGCATTCCAGTGTGGTACTGCGACGACTGCCCCAAGCTCACGGTCGCGCGCGAAGATCCGACGCACTGCGCGTATTGTGGCTCTGCGAAGATTCATCAAGACGACGATGTGCTCGACACCTGGTTCAGCTCCTGGCTGTGGCCGTTCTCGACGATGGGTTGGCCGGACGATACGCCCGACTATCGGAAATATTATCCAACCAGTCTTCTCATAACCGGTTACGACATCCTGTTTTT
>JBGOUW010000223.1:0-7891 GCA_041477755.1 Binatia bacterium | reverse complement strand
GGAGGGAGAGGGAGTCCGAAGATGAAGAGGAGATCGCAATGGGATTCGATTTTGGCTTGTTCTATGAAATTCCGGTCGCGGCGCCGTGGCATGCGCGCAGCGAGTACGACGCCTACCACAACGTGATCAAGCAAGCCGTGCGCGGCGACGCGGTGGGCTTCTCGCACTTCTGGACGGTTGAGCATCATTTCCTGAGCGAGTTCTCGCACTGCTCCGCGCCGGAGGTGCTTTACGGCGCCGTGGCCGCTCTGACCAAGCGCATCAAGATCGGCCACGGCGTGCGTCTGCTGCCGTTTCCGTACAACCATCCCATCCGCGTCGCCGAGATGGGCGCGGCGCTCGACATCATCTGCGATGGCCGCATGGAGTTCGGCACCGGGCGCTCATCGACCCGCGCCGAGCTAGAAGGTTTCGGCATCGACCCGCTCGAAACGCGCGAGCTGTGGGATGAGGCGCTCGATGTGGTGATCGGCGCATGGACCACCGACGAGTTCTCGTGGCAGGGGAAGTATTTCAAAATACCGCCCCGACGCGTGCATCCGAAGCCGATTCAGCAACCGCACCCGCCGATCTGGATGGCGACCAGCAGTCCGCAAGGTCACGAGGTGTGCGGGCAAAAGGGGCTGGGGCTGCTGTCGTTCACCATCGGCGTGCCGCCCGACGAGTTGGCGTTTCGCATTGGACTGTACCGCGAGGCGCTGAAGACGGCGAAGCCGACCGGCAAGTTTGTCAACAACCGCGCCGCCGCCTTCACCATGGTGCATTGTGCCGAGACCACCGCCGAAGCGCGCAAGAACGCCGAGGCGTCGGTGCTGTGGTACTTCAAGAAGAGCATCGAGCTGATCGGCTCGCTTGCCGCATGGCAAGAAGGACGCGAGTTGGGTTCGTACGAATACACCAAGGGGCTGAAGGACCTGAACCTCGAGAGCTTCTCCTTCGATCTGCTGAACGACATGGACGCGATCGTCGTCGGTGATCCCGACCACTGCATTCGCGTGGCGAAACGCTATCGCGACGCCGGCTGCGATCAGTTGCTGTGCCTGATGCAGCCGTACAACATCGCACCCGACAAGGTGATGCGCTCGATCGAGTTGTTCGGCGAGCACGTCATCCCGGCCTTTCGTTGATGGTAGAGCACTCCGGTGCGTGCTACCGTTCCCGCTATGTCGGTGAGGAGATAGTCGATGGCCGTTGGCGTGACCCAACCCGTGGCCCGCCCCGCCCGCGCGCTGCCCACGCTCGCGGCGTTGCCGGGTGCCGCGTGGCAAGTGTTCAAGGATGTCGTCAAGTGGCCGTTCTACGCGCTCTACGAATATCGTCTGAGCCAAGAGGCGGCGGCCTGGCGCAAGCCGCAACACATTGGCGTCATCATGGACGGCAATCGGCGCTACGCGCGCCAGTATGGCTTCACCGATCTCAGTGAGGGCCACGCGCACGGGGCCCGCCACCTCTACGATGTGCTCAAGTGGTGCCGCGACTTCGACATCGGCGTGATGACCGTGTGGGCGCTCTCGCTCGACAACTTCGCGCGTGACGAAGCGGAGCTGCGTGGGCTGTTCGAATTGTTCGAGGCCAAGTTCCACGAGATCGTCGATCACGAAGAGATTCACCGTTATCGCGTCAAGGTGCGCTACATCGGCAGCTACGAACGGTTGCCGGCGAGTCTGCAAGCCGCGATCGATGCGGCGCAAGCGGCGACCGCGCACTACGAGGACTTCGTGCTCAACGTGGCGATCGCGTACGGCGGACGCGAGGAGATCACCGACGCGTTCCGCCGCTACTTGCGCGACCAAGCGCAGTCGGGCCACTCGCTCGCCGAGGTCGCCGACGGGTTGCTGCCGACCGCTGTCGATCCGTATCTCTATACGTCTGGTCTGCCCGACCCCGACCTGATCATCCGCACCAGCGGCGAAGTCCGCATCGGCGGCTTTCTTCTGTGGCAAAGCGTGTACAGCGAATTCTACTTCTGCGACACCTACTGGCCCGCGTTCCGCCGCATCGATTTTCTCCGCGCGCTACGCTCCTTCGATCAACGCAAGCGGCGGTTTGGGAAGTAGGCTGTCCGGCCATCTTGCGGTTGACCGCTGGTGCGAGGCAACCGTTGCATATCGAGGAATGAGATCGCGTTAGGCTAGACAACCCCCTGCTCGCGGAGCTGGCTGATCTGCTCGCGGCTGAAGCCAAGCTGGTTCAAGGTCTCGTCAGTGTGCTCACCGAACGCCGCCGGCGGGGTGCGGAGCGACGGCGGCGTGTCGGACAGTTTGATGGGACTGTTCGGCATCACCGTCTTCCCGAGCGGCGTCTCCATCTCGACCACCATGTTGCGATGGCGCAGTTGCGGATCGCGCAGCGCTTCGTCGAGCGTGTTGACCGGCCCGAAACAGATGTCCTTGCCGCCGAGTTCACGCATCCAGTCGTCGAATGTCTTCTCGCGAAAGACCGCGCGGAAGCAATCGACGATCTCTTCCCGGCGCGTTTCGTCCCATTGCAGGGGAATCAGATCGTCGCGGCCAACGTGGCGACAGAGGGTCGCCCAGAAGTGCGGCTCGTAGGCGCCGACGGTGACGTGGCGGCCGTCGCGTGTCTCGTACACGTTGTAGCAGGCGTAGCCACCGGTGAGCTGCTCGCGTCCGCGCCGCGGGTCTGCGCCCGAGAGCTGCCGCAGCAGCAGGTTGTACACGTTCCACGCGAACGCGCCGTCGAGCATGGCGATGTCGATGTATTGTCCGCGCCCGGTCTGCTGCCGCGCAATCACTGCGGTAAGAATGCCGACCGCTGCCATGAGTGACCCGGCGCCGACGTCGGCGATCTGGACGCCCGGCATCACCGGCGCACGCTCGGCCTCGCCGACGGAGTGCAGCACGCCGGCGTAGCCGAGATAGTTCACGTCGTGCCCGACGCGATCGCGATACGGTCCGTCCTGCCCGTAGCCGGAGATCGAGCAGCAGATGAGTCGCGGATTGCGCGCGCTGAGGGTTTCGTAGTCGATCCCCAAGCGTTTGGTGACGCCGGGGCGAAATCCTTCCAGCACGACGTCAGCCTGCTCTGCAAGGCGAAGGAAAATGTCGCGGCCGGCGTCGCTCTTGAGATTGAGCGTCATGCTGCGCTTGTTGCGCGCGAGAAACGGAATGCCGGTGCCGAACGGATCACCCGGCTGGGCGATCACCAGCGTGTCCATGCCGAGATCGGCAAGCAGCGTCGAACAGAATGGGCCTGGTAGTTGACGCGACAGATCGAGCAAGCGGAGATTGGCGAGCGGCAGCGTGGCTGTCATTGGTAGCTGAGTTTCCGGTTCAGCGACGTCCCAGTGCGTATCGAGGGACCGCTGGCGATGTTCGACAGTGCTTCATCCCGCCGCAGAGCGTTTGTCCGTACCGCGATCTTCCGCTCGGGGCATCTGCACATGCTTGCTGTACACGTATGAGAGGAACCGCTCGACGCCGTGGACGACGAAGGCCGTACGCAGCGAGGGGAACAACTCGAAGGCGTGCTGGGCGCCGGGAATCTCGGCGTACGCCACCGGCGCCCGCGTGTGGGCCCGCAAGGTTTCGACGAAGTGGCGCGCCTCGGCCACGGGGACCAACGTGTCGAGATCGCCGTGGACGACGAAGAACGGCGGCGCATCGGCGTGGACGCGACTCATCGGCGACGCCTTCTCGTACGCTGCGGGCGCCTCAGTGCGCGACGCCTTCATGACCCGCTGCTCCAACAGTTCCGCCAACGCGTCGTGGTGCAACACGCGATGGCGGTCGGTGAAGTCGTACACGCCGTAGAACGGGACGCAGCCCTGTACCGACGTGTCGACCGCCTCGAACCCGGGTTGGTACTCGGGATCGTTGGCGGTCAGCGCGACCAGCGCGGCCAGGTGGCCGCCCGCCGAGCCACCGGTGACGACGATGAAGTCGGGATTGGCGCCGTACTCCGCGCCGTGGTCGCGGATCCATTGGATTGCACGCTTCAGATCGATGAGGTGTTCGGGGAACGTCGCATGGGGACTGAGCCGATAGTCGGCGCTGACGCATACCCAGCCACGCGCGGCCATCTGCAGCATGAGCGGAAGCCCTTGCTCGTTCTTGCTGCCGATCACCCAACCGCCGCCGTGAACCTCCAACAACGTCGGACAATTGGTCCGCAGCGAGCGATGCCGATAGACATCGAGTTTGAGATTCAGACCGGCTACGCGTGTGAATTGGAGGTCGCGGATGCGTTCGACTTCCGGGTGGCGCTGCGGAAACGGCAGGAGGATCTGTTTCCAATCGACTGACGGTGCGAACTGGGCGCTGATCGCGGGCAAAATTTCCGCGCGGTAGCCAGTGCCGAGTCCATCGCACAGCGCACGTTCGACGACGCCTTCGGTCGCACGCGCGCGCCAGTAGCAGCGCCAGAGCCCGGCCCACGAGATCAGCGTAACCAGTAGCCCGAGCTTGCCCGGCCATGCCGCGAGTGCGCCGGCGCGGATGAAGATCAGCGTCATGACGAGCTGCCAGGCGATGTGGTGCAGCGCCAACTCGGTGGTCAGCCAGCCGGCAAAGAAACTGATCGCCGCGCGGCGCGGCGGCGCGAACGTCGGGCGGTACGCGTTGTAGGTGAGCCAGGCGCCGATCAGGCTCACGAGCAGAAACAGCCAAGTCATGGGAACGATCCTCCAGCGGAAAACTCGCGCTGCACCTTGCCATCTCTCCGCGGCTACGGGAAGAGCCGGAAGAAGGCGCCCAGGAGAACATGATCGCGGTCAGTGAAGTGGTTCTTCTCGCGCGGCCGTTGGGCTGATATTGAAGACGAGAAGGGAACGAAGTCTGCGCCTGCCATTTGTCACCGCCTGCCGCGTGCCCGCCTCGATCGAGTCGGTGTCCGCGATCAATCGCCACGCCGAGGTGGAGCCGCGCGACATCGGGGTAGAGCCCGCTGCGGTTGCCGGCATTTGGAGCGCGGTGGAGAAGCTCTACCAGAGCGGCCTTCACCCGGCGATTCAGTTGTGCGTGCGCCACCGTGGTGCGGTGCTGATCGATCGCGCCATCGGTCACGCGGCGGGCAACGGGCCGCACGATCCGCCGGACGCGCCGAAGGTCCTTGCGACGCCGGCGACGCCGTTCAACGTGTTCTCGGCGTCGAAGGCGATCACGGCGATGCTGATTCACTTGCTCGATCAGCGCAACCTGATCCGGCTCGACGATCCGGTGTGCGAGTACATTCCCGAGTTCGGTACGCACGGCAAGCAGTGGATCACCATCCGCCACGTGCTTGCCCATCGCGCTGGCATTCCCAACCTGCCGCCCGAAGCGATGGATCTCGATCTGCTCGCGGACTGGGACCGAATCGTGGCGCTGCTGTGTGCGGCGGAACCGACGTCGCGGCCGGGGCGACAGCTCGCCTACCACGCAATCACTGGCGGCTTCGCGCTCGGCGAGGTCGTCCGCCGTGTCACCGGCAAGACCGTGCGCACGCTGCTCGACGAAGAGATCCGCCGTCCGCTCGGGTTACGCTGGCTCAGCTACGGTGTACGCAAATCCGACGTCGCGCGGGTCGCCCGCAACTACTTCACCGGTCTGCCCGCGTTACCGCCGCTCTCCACCGTGCTCAATCGCGCGTTGGGCGTGCCGTTCACCGGCATTGCCGAGCTGGCGAACGATCCGCGCTTCCTGATCGGCATCGTGCCGTCGGGCAACATCATCGCCACCGCCAACGACCTGAGCAGCTTCTATCAACTGCTCCTCAACGGCGGCGAGCTCAACGGCGTGCGGATCTTCGAGCCGCGCACGATTCGCCGTGCCACCGGTGAGCAGTCGTACCTGGAGATCGATTTCACGCTCGGCCTGCCGTTCCGCTACGGCATGGGCTTCATGCTCGGCGGTGAGTGGTTCAGCCCGTACGGTTCCGACACCCGCTACGCGTTCGGCCATCTCGGCTTCACCAACATCGTGGCGTGGGCCGATCCCGAGCGACAGGCTGCGGTCGCGTTGATGACCAGCGGCAAGCCGCTGGTGTATCCCGAGCTGTACCATATGTGGAATATCCTGCAGCAGATCGGACGCGCCTGTCCGAAGATCAAGGGTTCGAGGGTTCGGGGGACCAAGGATACGAGGGTGAGGATGGCGAAGGATCTCGATCGATCTCTCGCTTCTCGTTCTTGAACGCTTGATCCCTACTTCTCCTCCGTACTGAACACCACCTCGTGAATCTCCAGCACGTTGGGGCCGGCGAACATTTCAGCCGGCGGTCGGTTGCTGTGGGCGGTGCGGAATGATTCGCTCTTGGTCCAATTCCAGAATGCTTGCTCGCTCTCCCAGTAGGTCTGTACCAGGTAGTAGCCTTGGTCCTTGGATTCCTCCCACTGGCCGGTCGCATGACTGAAGCGCCGTTGCACCGGACGCATCACCAGGTTCTTGATGAATCCGGGCGACTGATCGATCAGGTGCGCGCGGTGGCGGAAGCGATTCTCGAAGTCGGCCTCATGACCAGTGGAAACGGGAATGCGATTGGTGACGACAAACACAGCGCGGTCCTCCTCTAGTAGTGACTGCCGGGATCGTATCCGGATGTCGGCGGTGCGACAACCACGATCTCACCGCCTAGATCCAGACATGGCGGGCTAGGATGAGATCGATTCAAGTGTGCGCAGAACTTCGGCCGTCGCCGGCAAGTCGCCCGAGTGTTTTGAGCGATGGAGGTAGCGCAGCACCCCGGCGCGATCGACGATGGCGAGTCCGGGGAGTTGGAACCAGTCGGAGGATCGCAACAACGAGCCGCGAACACTAACCTTGTAGCCTTCACGTACGGCTTGGTTGCCGGCGAAGATGGGGTCGATGAGGATTTCCTTCCATCCGGCGCGCGGCAAGCCGAACGATTGGTAGCTTTCCTTCGTCGGGTCGCCGAGACACGGGTAGCTGACGCCGAGTTGTCCGCAGAAGCGTTCGGCTTGTGCCGTCGTGCCTTGGCCAATGGCGACGACCTCGGCGCCGCGGGTGCGGATCGCGGCGTACTCGCGCTGCATCTCGACGAGATGCTGCTTGCAGACGGGTCAACCGAAGTGGCGGAGAAAGATGAAGACCGTGGTGTGCGCGTGCCAGAAGTCGGAGAAATGGATCGGCTTGCCTTCGCGATTGTGAAACGCCGCGTCGGGCGCGGCCTGGCCGATCTCCGGAAGATCCATGCGGTGCGCCGGAAGTTCCATGCAGCGCGTGTAGCAGGTTCGTGGTGTCCGACGCCAGCGGATGGCGGCGCGACTAGCGCGGCAATCCGAGCATGCGCTGCGCGATGACGTTGCGCTGAATCTCCGAGGTGCCGCCCATGATGGTTTCGGAACGGGAGTAGAGGTAGTCGCGCTCGATGGCGAGCGCATCGAGCGCGCGCGGATCGTCAGTGATGCTGCCGTAGGGACCGAGCACCGCCATCGCGAGTTCTTGCAACCGTTGATCGGTTTCGCTGCCGAGGATTTTCTCGATCGAGCTCTCCACTCCGGGCTGACCGGTACGGAGCAAGCGCGTCAGGCTGCGGTAGCCGACCAGCCGCAACAGTTCGACTTCGATATGCGCCTGCGCCAATCGTTGCCGCGTGAGGGCGTCGTCGAGTCCGCTGCCGTGGTGGCGCGCGATGCGTACGAGGTGTTCGAGACTGCGGCGGATCCTGCGCTGAAAGGTGAAGGTCCACACTGGGCCGCGCTCGTGCGCGAGGATGCCCATCGCGATTTGCCAGCCGGCGCCGGGCGCGCCGACCAGCAAGTCCGCCGGCACCCGCACGTTGTCGAAGAACACTTCGGAGAACTCCGCGTCGCCGGTGGCTTGCTTGAGTGGACGCACGCTGATGCCGGGTGTCTTCATGTCGACCAGCAACAGGCTGATGCCCTTGTGCTTCGGCTGATCCAACTCGGTGCGGCAGAGCAGGAAGCACCAGT
>JBGOUW010000447.1:0-4232 GCA_041477755.1 Binatia bacterium | reverse complement strand
TCCGTCGCGCGCAAACCAGTACGTTTCGTAGCTGGCGGGCCAATCTCCGGCGACGACGCGCTCGAATACGGCCTTGGCGGGCTCGATCTCGCTCGCCAACGGCATCAGCTCCCAAAACGGGCGGCCTTTCACTTCCTCGAATCGGTAGCCCAGGATCTGTTCGCTGGCGCGGTTGAAGCGGACGATCCGTCCCTCGCGATCAACCACCGCCACGAGCGCGCCCACGGTGTTGAGTACCGCGGAGACGAAGTTGCGACCGCTTTGCAACACCTGTTCGAGACGCTGGCACTCGGCCGTCTGTTCCTGCAGCGCCGCCCGGGCGTCCGCGAGTGCCCGAGTGAGTTCGGCGAGCTGTGACTCCGAGTGATGGTCTTTTGCGGGCATTGGTACGGCTCTACCGGCCGGCGGGGGTGCGGTTGCGACGGACGGTCCAACGGCAAACCCATCGCCATCGCGGCGCTCCGAGCAGAGGTGACACAGCAGGGAATTATCGGGTGCTTCGCGTTCCGGTGTCAACTGAAATTGGTGCTCACTCTTGACGAAGTAATCTATCGCGAATGGTGGTTAGCATAGCACGAGTTGTTCGCCCGCCTGTGTTGGGCGGCGAAACGCGGCGGTGCTGAGCGGCGGCAGCGGTCGGTCGAGGCCGGCGCGGCGCGCGGCGGTGCGGAAGAGGGCGGCGATCTGCTCCGCGTACACGCCCTCGCCACGCATGCGATGTCCAAAGCGGCTGTCGCTCATGCGACCGTCGCGACATTCGCGGATGCGATGCAGGACACGCTGACAGCGATCGGGGAAATTGCGCATCAGCCACTCTTCGAAAAGTTGATCGACCGGTTTCGGAAGACGCAACATGATCCACGCCGCGCCCCCCGCGCCGGCAGCGGCGGCACGTTCAAGGATGACGGGAATCTCGCTGTCGTTGAGCCCTGGAACGATGGGGGCGACGTTCACGCTGACCGGGATCGCGGCCGCGCTGAGCGCTGCGATCGCCTCGAGGCGCCGCTCCGGGGTTGCGGCCCGCGGCTCCATGCGGCGCGCCAGATCGGCATCGAGCGACGTGATCGACACCGTCACGTGCGCCGCGCCGACCGCGGCAAGATCGGCGAGCACATCGATATCGCGCGTCACCAGCGCACTCTTGGTGATGATCCCAACCGGATTGCGGAACTCGCGGAAGACTTCGAGGCAGCGACGGGTCAGCCCAAGGCGGCGTTCGACCGGCTGGTAGCAATCGGTGTTGCCGGAGAGGCAGACCACTTGCGGCTGCCACTTCGACGAGAGAAACGTTTTGCGCAGTAGCTCCGGCGCGTCGTCCTTCACCATGATGCGCCGCTCGAAGTCGAGCCCGGCGTTGAAGCTGAGGTATTCATGCGTCGGCCGCGCATAGCAGTACACGCAGCCATGCTCACAGCCGCGGTACGGGTTGAGGCTGTATGTGAAGCCGATGTCCGGACTGTCGTTCTTCGCCAGCGCCGACTTGCTGCTGTCGCGGTAGAAGATCGTCGGCTCTTCGCTACTCGGCTCATCGGCATCACGATCGCCGTCGGCTTCGACGTGAATCTGCTCGTAGCGATTCTCCGGATTGGCGCGCGTTCCGCGGCCGTCGAGTGGAGTCGGCTTCATTTGATCTTCGCCGTATCTTCTCCCACGATGAGCCCGTGAAGGCAAGTGCGTTTGGCGATCGGGTGGTGGCGAGGCTGCAGAAGAAGTGGCCCCTCAACTCTGCGCTCTCTGTCGGACCTCTTGGGCCCGGCGGAATGAAGTGTCTTCCGACGCTGCACGAGTTGGAGTACAAGCACCTTGGAGCGGATGGGACGGGGCGGCGTGGCAACTCGGCAGGAGTCGCTCATGCATGCCGTGCGGATTCATCGGTTCGGAGACGCGAACGTTCTGCGGTACGAAGAGGTGCCGGATTTGAAACCGCAGCCCGGCGAAGTGCGGGTGGCGGTGAAGGCAGCCTCGATCAATCATGGCGACCTCGCCCGCCGCCACGGCAACTATCCCGGCGAGGTG
Source organism: Binatia bacterium (assembly GCA_041477755.1). GTDB lineage: Bacteria > Desulfobacterota > Binatia > HRBIN30 > JACQVA1 > JACOST01. The sequence goes on along the minus strand of JBGOUW010000447.1, from coordinate 2,216 downwards.
GCGTTTCCCTTCACTCTCGGATTTGAAGTCGCCGGCATCATCGACCGGGTCGGCGACGGTGTCGATGTCGGCCGCGTGGGCCAGCGCGTAGTCGCACTGGCAGCTCACGGCGCCTATGCCGAGCAGCTGGTGACGCCGGCGCTTGCCGCGGTGCCGATTCCCGACAACTTGGATTTCGATTCCGCCGCGTCGATACCGGTGGTGTTCCTATGCGCCTGGCACGGCTTGCTCACCATCGCGAAGGTACAGCCGAACGAGTGGGTCCTGGTCCACGCCGGCGCGAGCGGCGTCGGGATGGCTGGGATTCAAGTTGCCAAGCAGCGCGGCGCCCGCGTGATCGCTACGGCGAGTACGAGCGCGAAGCGGGAGTTCGCGCGCCGCCTCGGCGCCGACGCGACCATCAACTACAGCGAGCAGGACTTCGTCGAGGAAGCCTGGCGCATCACCGAGGGCGCCGGCGTCGATGTGGTGTTCGAGTCGGTCGGCGGAGATGTGTTTGAGGAGAGCCTCGAAGTGCTGCGGCTCAATGGCCGCCTGATCGCGATCGGCAACACGGTGGGCAAGACCGCCACGGTCGATCCCACCGCGCTGTTTCGGGGCAATCTCTCGATCCACGGGCTCTACCTCGTGCCGTGGGTGATGACGGGCGAGGCCTGGCCGGTGCTCGGTGAGCTGATTCAGCTGGTAACGAGCGGCAAGTTCCGCGTCGTCATCGACCGCCGCTTCCCGCTGGCCGAGGCCGCCGAAGCGCACCGCTATCTGGAGCAGCGCAAGAATTTGGGAAAGGTTGTGCTGCGCCCGTAGGGTCGCGACGACTGCGCGTGTGAAATCAGCCCAGGCATTCGTAGACCGCATCGATGAGCGCTTGCCCGCGCTCGTTCAGCAGAACCCCCGCGCCCATCTGGTTCATCACGTAGCCGATCGCGACGCGCGCAATCGGATCCGCCATGCCAATCGAACCACCGGCACCGGCGTGACCGAACGCTTCCGGATTGGGTCCGAGGATTGCGCTGTCGCCGGGGCGGTTGTCGATCGTCTTCATGAAGCCTGACGCGAAGCGCGTTGGGATCAGCAACACGCGGTCATCACCCTCGGACTCGACCGTCGACATCGCTGCGAGCGTGTCCTGATCGACGAGTTGGACGCCGTTGCGACGGCCGCCGCACGCCAGCGGCGCGTACATTCCGGCCAAGCCACGCGCGGTGGCGATGCCGTTGGCGGCGGGAATCTCGGCAGCGTGCACCGCGCGTGAGTTGACTTCGCTGGCGCGCATCAGTCCCGGCGGATTCATGAACGCCCTCGACGTGATCGTGCCGCGATCGAACATCGCCAGCGTGATCGGCGTTGGGTCCAGCGCCAGTGAGGCCATCCGCTCGGTGGCGACGCGTGCCTCCAACGCTTCAGGCAAGCCAATCCAGAAGTCGAGTCCGAGCGGGCCGGCGATTTCGTCACGGAAGAACGTCCCGAGCGACTTGCCACTGATGCGGCGCACGACTTCGCCAACCAGCCAGCCGAATGTCACGGCGTGATAGCCGTGCGCGCTTCCTGGGCTCCAATTGGGGGTCTGCGCGGCGAGCGCGGCAGTCATCGTCGGCCAATCGAAGATGGCTTTTGCACCCAGCGGTTGATCGATCGCGGCGAGGCCGGCTTGGTGATTGAGAAGCATACGCACGGAGATGTGTTGCTTGCCCGCAGCGGCGAACTCGGGCCAATAACGCGCTACCGGCGCGGCGAGATCGAGGAGTCCGCGCGACACCAGCATGTGCGCGCACAGCGCGGTGGCGGCCTTGGTACACGAGAACACGATCGTCATCGTGTCGGCGAGCCATGGCCGGCCGCTCGCTCTGTCGGCGACGCCGCCCCACAAGTCGACGACGGTCTGGCCGTCGACGACCACGCACACCGCCGCGCCCAACTCGCCGCGCGTCGCAAAGTTCTCGCGCAGCGTGTCGTGCACGCGTTCGAATCGCGAGTCGATGGTACCTGCAATCTCCATCCGTCCAGCTCCCGCCCCGCCGTTGTAGCGGATGGATGTAGCGGTTGCATCTCTGAGCGGGTGCGACGTATTCGTAGGTCGCGATGACTCAGGTTGTGGTCGTTGGCGCCGGGCCGGCCGGCGCATCGCTGGCGTTTCTGCTCGCGCGCAGCGGAATCGCGGTGACATTGCTGGAGCGGCACACGGATTTCGCGCGCGAGTTCCGCGGCGAGGCGTTGAT
>JBGOUW010000674.1:0-2520 GCA_041477755.1 Binatia bacterium | reverse complement strand
GTTCCTGCGTCCAATGGCCCGGCACGATGAATGGCTTACCTTGGTTGGAGTACTCGATACTGGCGACAATGTTTCGAGCTTCAGCGCGGCGCCGGTCCGACGTTGGATCATTGATCAATCGCACGCGGCCGAGCCAGGGCTGACCAATCGGCGCCCACGTAGCCCCGTAGTAGGTACGTCGGCCACCTGCGGTCTCGACCGTCTCTTGGTCTCTCATGTATCGGAAGAGACGCCGCCTAGTAACGGGGCACTCTTCGACGGTGAGCCGAGGTTCAACTGGAGTATGATAGTCAGCAACTTGAGACAGCACACGCTCCTCTCGCGGGGTCACTGTACTTCGTGAATCGAGCCAAGCAAAAAACGCGACCACGGCAGCAACAATGAAAACCACCATCACGCAGGTAGCAAGAACCGGATGGCGCTCGGCCCACGCGACGATGTCGCGGAGAAAAGGCACTAGCACTGGTGCCTCCTCCCCAATCCACTTTCTGAGGTGCTCCTTAATCGCGTCCCAAAGCCACGACGCGAAGAATTTGATGGCACCAAAGACCACCAACGAGAGAAGCGCAATTCTTCCCTTCTCTGCCCATAGTCTTGCGGCGCGGGTTCGGATACTAAGCACGCCCGCCCTCTACCATGATGGCCCCCTGCCCGGCGAGTACGCGGAGTCCATGGGGCGAATGGTTGAGCTTTTGTGCAGCTCCACGAGCTATTGTGCGGCCGTGAGGTTTTGTGCAAAGCCCCCTCGGGGAGAGGGTTAGGGTGAGGGCCGTCACGCACCACCGTTACTGGTTTGGCCCTCACCCCTGCCCTCTCCCAGAGGGAGAGGGTGACGGAACGCCCACTCGATCGCCTTGCGCAATCCGTCGGAACTGCGACTTGCGAGACACGACACTAGTGCGCCTAGTTCAGAACTCCGCCCAGAACGGTGTCGGCTCGTCCTCGCCCGTGGTCAGTTCGACATGACGGGCTTCTAGCAGTGTGCCTTCCACGCGGCGCAACTCGGCAAGGTCGGTGTTGTAGGTCGTGAGCGCGCTAGTCTCGGCAAACTTCGCTTGCGTCAGCCGGTCGAGGTAATCGAGCAGATCCTTCGTTGTTGCCAGGCCAACGTCGTAGCGCGCCTTCTGGTTGCGCAGATTCTCTTCCGCTAGCTCGCGGGCGATCCGCGTGGCCTCGATGCTCTTGAGGTCGCTTTGCAGACTGGTGACCGCCGTCTTCACTTCCAGCGTGACGCTCTCTTGCAATTGCTGCAGACTCAGCCGCGCCTGTTCGACGCTCACGTGAGTCTGCGCATAGTCGGCCCGCGCTTGGATGTTGCTGAGCGGGACTTCGATGGTCACGCCCGCGCTGTACGAGTAGTAGCGACCGTCGAAATTGCGGTTGAGAGCATCCTCGTATGGGCCGTTGAACGGATTGATCACAATCAGCCCGGTGGTCGAGTCCGTCTTCGGCACCGCGCCGCCGCTCAAGCCGTTGGTGCCGAGCGATCCGATGGCGTTGAGACGCGGCAGCAACTGGTTCTCGGCGATCTTGAGCTGCATGCCGCTGCTCTGCAGGCTGAGTTTAGCAGCGGCCAGCTCGGGCCGGCGTTCGAGGGCGCTCGCTAGACTGCGATCGAGATCGATGTTGTATGGCTCAACGATCGGCTTATCACCCGGCTCGACGACCATCAGCGATCCCCCGCCCTCGCGCCCGGCATTGATCAGCGCCCGCAGCGAGTCGCGCGCGATGCTGCTAGCGGTGCGCGCTTGGATCAGATTGGCCTCGCGCCGCGCGACTTCCGCCTGCGCCTCCAGTACCGCCGTGCGTGGCGCGGCGCCGACGTTGAACTTGCCTTCGTTCTGACGCTGCAACTCCTTGGCGAGGGTGAGCCCTTGCTCCTGCACCGACACGTTCTCGTTGGCCTGCACCAGCGCCCAATAGGCTTGTTCGACACTCTTGATCGTGCTCGCAACCGACGCTTCGTACTGTTTGACCGCGCTCTGCTCCGTGGTGCGGGCGACGCGCACTTGCAGGGTGGTGAAGTACAGCCCGAAATCGCGCAGCAGTGGCTGATTCAGCGACAACACGAAGTCGGTCGTATACTGCGGCCGCAGGGTGAGAAAGGCGGAGTTGGACACCAGTCGGTTATTGCGCCAGAGGGCGGTGAGTTGTCCGCCGGAGGTCAGGGTCTTGCGCACGCCACCGTCAACGTTGACGTTGTCGGTAGCGGAATTCAACGCGCCCAGCAGCGCGTTGCCCGCCGCTCGCACCGAGCGATCTTTGCTGGCATCGGCGAACAGCGATGGGTCGAAGATCGCATAGGAGCGCCGCACCTGCGCCCGCGCGCCGAGCGGGCCGAGGCGCGATATTTCCAAATTCGTATTGTTCGCCAGCGCCAAGGCGATGCAGTCGGATAACGCGAGCGACTCCGGCGCGGTCAATTCACGCAGGCGGCCGTAGTGGCTGGTATCGGTGATGAACTGTCCGATCCGCGGCGACACGTCGGCGCTGCGCCACTGGCTAGCCAGCGCGGCGGCG
>JBGOUW010000010.1:0-21798 GCA_041477755.1 Binatia bacterium | reverse complement strand
GGTAAAGCTGAGCTCACGCAGCGACTTGCCGAGCATGACGCGGGCGGCTAGCTTCGCCAGCGGCGCGCCGATCGCTTTGCTGACGAACGGCACCGTGCGTGACGCGCGCGGGTTCACCTCCAGAATGTACACAGCCTCGCCCTTCACCGCGAACTGCACGTTCATCAGGCCGACGACTCCAAGTTCGCGCGCCAGTGCCTGAGTTTGGCGCCGGACTTCATTCTGCACCGCCATCGGTACCGTGGTCGGCGGCAACGAACACGCACTATCGCCCGAATGCACGCCGGCGCGTTCAATGTGCTCCATGATGCCGCCCACTACCACCAGCTCGCCATCGCTGATCGCGTCCACGTCCAGTTCGATGGCGTCTTCGAGGAACTTGTCGATCAGAACGGGACGATCCGCCGCCAGATCGACCGCGCGCGCCATATAGCCACGCAGCGCCGCCTCTTCGTACACAATCTCCATCGCCCGTCCGCCCAGGACGTACGACGGACGCACGAGAACTGGGTAACCGATGCTGGCCGCGATCCGTACCGCGTCATCCACTGTGCGGGCGATACCGTTCGCCGGCTGCTTGAGACCCAGATGGGTCAGCATCTCGGCGAAGCGCTCTCGGTCTTCCGCGCGATCAATGGCATCAGGCGAGGTCCCGAGGATCTTCACGCCGGCTTGTTCGAGTGGCACGGAGAGCTTCAACGGCGTCTGCCCGCCGAACTGGACGATCACCCCGTGGGGCTTTTCGCGCGCGATGATGCCGAGCACGTCCTCGCGCGTCAGCGGCTCGAAGTAGAGTTTGTCGGACGTATCGTAGTCGGTGCTGACGGTCTCCGGGTTGCAATTGACCATGATGGTCTCGTACCCGTCTTCCCTCAGCGCGAACGCGGCGTGCACGCAGCAGTAGTCGAACTCGATGCCTTGGCCAATGCGATTGGGTCCGCCGCCGAGGATCATTACCTTCTTGCGGCTGGTCACGCCCGACTCGTCTTCGTCGTCGTATGTCGAGTAGAGATACGGCGTGAACGCCGCGAACTCGGCGCCGCAGGTATCGACCATCTTGTAGACCGGTTCGATTCCGGCGCGCAGCCGTGCCTGGCGAATGTCCTCCTCCGCCACGCCGGTAAGCTGGGCGAGGCGAATGTCGGAGAAGCCCATGGCTTTCGCACGTCGTAGTATGTCGGTCGAACCGGGCGACGCATGCGTCGTCCCTACACCGGAGGTGCGGATCTCCTTCTCGAAGGAGACGATCTGGCGGATGTTCTCCAGGAACCACGGATCAATCTTTGAAAGTTCGTAAATGCGCTCGGTGGAGAGGCCGGCGCGATAGGCTTCGGCGATGTACCAGAGCCGGCGTGCAGCCGGCACGCGCAAGCGTTCTTCCAACTCTTCCCCCTCGGATTTCGCCCCCCGCCCTTTGTCATCGAAGCCGTAGGAGTCAATCTCGAGCGAGCGAATCGCCTTCTGCAGCGACTCCTTGAAGGTCCGACCGATCGCCATCGCCTCGCCGACCGATTTCATCTGCGGCCCGAGCCGGTCGGCCGCGGCGGGGAATTTTTCGAACGTGAAGCGCGGGATCTTAGTGACCACGTAGTCAATCGTGGGCTCGAATGACGCCGGTGTCTCGCGCGTGATGTCGTTGCGGATCTCGTCGAGGGTGAAGCCGACCGCCAGCTTCGCCGCGATCTTCGCGATCGGGAAGCCGGTCGCCTTGCTCGCCAGCGCCGAGCTGCGCGACACGCGCGGGTTCATTTCGATGATCACCAGTCGCCCGTTGTCGGGGTGGACCGCGAACTGAATGTTCGATCCCCCCGTATCGACACCGATCTCGCGGATGATGGCGAGCGCGGCGTTGCGCATGATTTGGTATTCCTTGTCCGTGAGCGTCTGCGCCGGCGCCACCGTGATACTGTCACCGGTGTGCACGCCCAAGGCGTCGAAGTTCTCGATCGAGCAGATGATCACGACGTTGTCCTTCACGTCGCGCATCACTTCCAGTTCGAACTCCTTCCACCCGGCGATCGATTCTTCGATCAGCACTTCGCTGGTCGGTGAGGCGTCGAGTCCCCAACGCACGACCGACTCGAACTCTTCCGGCGTGTTCACGATTCCACCGCCGGTGCCGCCCAATGTCCGCGACGGCCGGACGATGAGCGGCAACCCGAGTTGGTCGCGAACCGCGACTGCATCTTCAAACGTATGCGCGTAGCCGCTGCGCGGCAGATCGAGGCCGATGCGCTCCATCGCCGCTTTGAACAAGTCGCGGTCTTCCGCCTTCTTGATCGCCGGCAGTTTGGCGCCGATCAGCTCGACCCCGTAGCGATCGAGGATCCCGCGCTCGGCAAGCTCGATCGCCATGTTGAGCCCCGTCTGCCCGCCAATCGTCGGCAGCAGCGCGTCGGGCCGCTCGGCCGCAATGATCTGCTCCAGCATCTCCACGGTGATCGGTTCGATGTAGGTGCGATCGGCGAAATCGGGATCGGTCATGATCGTGGCCGGGTTCGAATTGATGAGGATGACCTTGAAACCTTCCTCTTTGAGCGCTTTGCACGCCTGGGTGCCGGAGTAGTCGAACTCGCACGCCTGGCCGATCACGATCGGGCCGGAACCGATGAGGAGGATCGAGTGGATGTCAGTGCGTTTGGGCATGCTCTCTTCGCTTATGGCCGATGGCAGATGGCCGATCGTTCCCCACCCCTGATCCTCCGATTCCGACCATCCGCCACACGCCATCAGCCATCAGCGTGAAACCGCCATCATCTCCAGGAACCGCACAAACAAATAGTTCGCGTCGTGCGGACCGGGCGATGCTTCGGGGTGGTACTGCACGGAGAACAGCGACGCGTCGGGTTTGGCGAGGCCTTCGACGGTCTGGTCGTTCAGGTTCACATGGGTCAGCTCGGCGATCCCTTCCAGCGAGTCGATGTCGACCGCGAATCCGTGGTTCTGGCTGGTGATCTCCACCTTCTGCGTGGTGAGGTCCATCACCGGTTGATTGCCGCCGTGATGACCGAACTTGAGTTTGTACGTGCGGCAGCCGAGCGCCAGGCCGAGCATCTGGTGGCCGAGGCAGATGCCGAAGATCGGCCGCTTGCCGATTAGCTCGCCCACGATGCCGGCGTACGGTCCGACGTCGGGATCACCGGGACCGTTGGAGAGGAAGATGCCGTCCGGCTTCTGGCTAAGCGTCTCCGCCGCCGAGGTGGTGGCCGGCACGACGCGCACGCGGCAGCCCGCAGTGACGAGATTGCGCAGGATGTTGCGCTTGATGCCGTAATCGTAGGCGATCACAAATGGTCTCTGGTTTGGGGTTTGCGGTTTGGGGTCAGGATGCCGGTAGCCCCGATCCAGCGACCACGTACCTTCCTCCCACTCGTACGGCTTCGCGCACGTGACTTCTTTCACCAAATCGCGCCCGATCAATCCGGGCGATGCTTTCGCCTTCGCGACCAGTGACTTCGGGTTGACGTCGGTTGTCGATAGCACGGCTTCTTGCGCCCCGTGCTCGCGCAGCCGCCGCACTAGCGCGCGCGTATCGATGCCTTGGATCGCTGGAATCCGGTTCGCGACCAAATACTCGCGCAGACTCTGCCGCGCGCGCCAATTGCTCGGCTGCTCCCAGTACTCCTTGACGATGAAGCCTTGCAGAAACGGACGACTCGACTCCACATCCTCTCGGTTCACACCGACGTTGCCGATCTCCGGATACGTCATGGCCACGAGTTGCCCGCGATACGACGGATCGGTGAGGATCTCCTGATAGCCGGTCATCGACGTATTGAAGACGACTTCGCCGACTGCTTCGCCGTCGGCACCGAACGACTCGCCCGCGAATACCGTACCGTCGGCGAGCGCCAAGATCGCTTTCATGCGGATTTCCTCTTGCGCTCGTTCGCGGCGATGCGATGCACGATGCGGCCACCGACGATGGTGGCGATCGCCTGCCCCACCATGTCCCAACCGCCGAAGGGTGTGTTGCGACTTTTCGATTGCAGCCGCGCGGGATCCACGCACCATTTGCGCTTGGGATCGACGACCGTCACGTCAGCCGGTGCGCCGATCGCGAGGGAGCCGCCCGGGATGGCGAGAATCTTCGCCGGGTTGGTGCTCATCGCGCGCACCAACACGTCGATGCCGATGCCCGCCTCCGCGCTCATCTTGAGCGCCAGCGGCACCGCGGTTTCCAGGCCAATGATGCCGTTGAGCGCAGCGTCGAACTCGACCTCTTTCTCGTCGCGATGATGGGGCGCGTGGTCTGTGGCAATCACGTCGAGCGTGCCGTCGCGCACGCCGTCGCGCACTGCGGCGACGTCTTTCGCGGTTCGCAGGGGAGGATTCATCTTGGCGTTGGTGTTGTAGCCGTCGACCGCCTCTTCCGTAAGGGTGAAGTGGTGCGGCGAGGCTTCACCCGTCACCGCCACACCCCGCGCCTTAGCCGTACGGATTAAATCGACCGATCCCGCGGCACTGACATGTGCGATGTGGACACGGCCGCCGGTCTGCTCGGCGAGCGCGATATCACGCGCCACCATCACGGTCTCGGCTGCGACCGGCATGCCCTTCAGACCGAGGCGTAGCGACACGGCGCCCTCGTTCATCACCCCGCCATTGGCGAGGCCGCGGTCCTCTTCGTGCGCGATCACCGGAATGCCGAACAAGCGCGTGTACTCCAGCGCGCGCCGCATCAGCTCACCGTCCATGATCGGCTGGCCGTCATCCGACACCGCGACGATGCCGGCTTGGTGCATCTCGCCGATTTCGGCGAGTCGCTCACCCTGTAGTCCGACCGTCACCGCGCCGATCGGATAGACGTGCACGAGATTCACCGCACGCGCGCGTTCGATGATCGACGCCGTCACCGCGCCGGCGTCGTTCACCGGATTCGTGTTCGCCATGCAGGCCACCGCAGTGAACCCGCCCGCCGCGGCCGCGCGCGATCCGGTTTCGATCGTCTCCTTGTACTCGTAACCCGGCTCACGCAGATGCACGTGGATGTCGATCAACCCCGGCACGACCAAACAGCCGGCCGCATCGATGACGTCGCAGTCATCTACTGCGATCGCACCGGGCGCATCGATCGCCGCCACCACACCGTCGCGCAGCAGCACGTCGCGCCGCGCATTGAGCTGATTGGCCGGATCGATGACCGTTCCGCCGGTGATGAGCACGGCGTTCTTCATCCCGCCGATCTCCGCAACCGCGCGGGCTGCACCGTCTCGACCGGTTCGATCGCTTCGCGGCTGCGATTGACGAGCAGAAACAGTACCGCCATGCGCAGGGCGACGCCATTGGTGACTTGGTCCATGATGACCGAATACGGACCATCGGCGACATCGCTGGCGATCTCGACGCCGCGGTTGATTGGACCGGGGTGCATGATGAGCACCTCGGGCCGCGCCAGCTTCACCACCGCCTCGGTCACGCAGAAGTAGCGCGAGTACTCATCGAGGCTGGGAAAGAAGTTCGCACCCATGCGCTCGTGCTGAATCCGCAGGGTCATGATCACATCGACGCCGCGCACGCCTTCGGCCAGGTCCGAGGTGATCGTCGCCCACTGGCTCAACTCGCGCGGCAGCAGCGTCGGGGGCCCAATCAAGCGCACCTCGGCGCCCAGCGCGCGCAGCGCATGCAGGTTCGAGCGCGCCACGCGGCTGTGCAGGATGTCGCCGACGATGGCGACCTTCAAGTTGTCGAGACTGCCGCGATGCTCGCGGATGGTGAGCAGATCGAGCAGGGCCTGCGTCGGATGTTCGTGCGACCCGTCGCCGGCGTTGATGATCGGGCACTCGACGCGTTGCGCGAGGAAGTGCGGCGCGCCCGACGACGGATGGCGCAAGATGATGCCGTCGGGCCGCATCGCGGCGAGGTTGCGCGCGGTGTCGAGCAACGTCTCGCCTTTGGTGACGCTGCTCGCCGCAGAGCTCAGGCTGACGAAGTCGGCACTCATGCGCTTGGCGGCAATCTCGAACGACATGCGCGTGCGCGTGCTGGCTTCGTAGAACAGGGCCACGATGGTCTTGCCGCGCAGGGTCGGCACCTTCTTGATCTCGCGCTCCGAGATCTCGCGGAACGACGACGCCGTGTCGAGGATGTAGAGCAGATCCGCGCGACTCATACCTTCGAGTCCGAGCAGGTGACGGGCGGTGAATGTCAGGTCAGTCGCCATGACGGCTCCATCTCATTTGCCATGACGGCTCGTCACGGCTCCGGACGCGTGATGACCACTTCGTCGCGTCCGTCGCTCTCCAGCAAGCGTACCTGCACCGACTCGTTGACGGCGGTCGGCAGATTCTTCCCCACATAGTCGGCGCGAATCGGCAGCTCGCGATGGCCGCGATCGATCAGCACGACCAGTTGCACGTTCTGCGGTCGGCCGAAGTCAACCAGCGCATCGAGCGCGGCCCGCACGGTGCGGCCGGTGAAGAGCACGTCGTCGACCAGCAGCACCCGCTGATTGTCGATCGCAAAGCGGATGTCGGTACCCTTCACAACCGGCTGCTGGCGGCCGCGGCTGAGGTCGTCGCGGTACAGCGTGATGTCGATGATCCCGGTCGGCAACTCGGCCGATTCGATCGCGGCGATCTTCGCGCGCAGTCGCTCGACGATGTGCACGCCGCGCGAACGGATGCCGATCAAGACGAGGTCCTCGGTGCCCTTGTTGTGTTCGAGGATCTCGTGCGCGATACGCGTGAGCGCGCGATCGACGCCTTGCGCGTCCATCGCAATGCGCTCGTGGGCCGCGGTTTCGTGGGTCGCCATCATTCCCACTCAGGCAAAAAAAAGCCCCCTCGCCGCGAGGAGGCCGTCACCTACAGATCCAGTTGTTGTCGTGCCCAATCATCAGATCCCTTTCTGATCTCACAGGATCAGCTTAAAGGTTTCGTATCTTTTAACCTGCGGCGGAGGGGAATGTCAATGCGCCATGGCGACATCCGCCGTGGCGCCTAGCGCTGTCCCACATGGCCGCACTTGAGACACCTGCGCACGCACTCAGGCAACGTCAGACCTGCGACGATGGCGGTGCCTTTGCCCTGCAACTGTGAACGCGATAAACGTGGCGCATGCGAGTGACCGCCTTCTCGCTGATCGGCGTCCTGATCTGCGGCACCAGCGGATGCTTCTGGAAGACCTCGGTGCCCGTGCCCACGGCACAACGCATCGTCTTGCATGGGATCGTCGATTTCAACAAGGCGCAGATTCGCCCCGATTCGATCGCGTTGCTCGACGAAGCGGCCCTCATGCTGAAGGGTCGTCCGGACCTACGAATCATTGCCGAGGGGCACTCCGATTCCAAGGGTAGCGACGAGTTCAACCGAAAGTTGTCGCTGCGGCGCGCCACCGCGGTGCGGAACTATCTCGTCAGGGTCGGGGTGCCGATGGATCGAATCGTGGTCGTCGGCAAGGGAGCAAGCGAGCCGATTGCGAGCAACGCGACGCGCGAAGGACGGGCGCAGAATCGGCGGGTCGTGCTCCGGGTCGTTGAAGAGTAGGCGGCGCCCCAGCGCCCCTTCCAGACTGCTTGGCCGAGACACTGAGCTCGCCGACGATTCGACGCGACGGTCGACGTTTAGTCAACCAAGCCCAAGCTGTCCGTGCCACTCTCCACGCTCACCGTCCCCGGGGAATCCGCTAGAGCTCCAGCAACGGCACCGCCGCTTTCGCGTAGGTGTGCTTCTCCTTCAACCACCCGTTCTCGAACTGCAGGATGTCGAGTCCTCGCCAGCCGCGGGTGACGCCATCGCGTTCGAGCGTACACAGCCAGCGGATCAGCGCCTTGCCGGCTGCGGCATCGACAAAGAGGTCTTCCATCTGAAAGCGGATGGTGCCGAAGTCGCCGCGAAACTGCGGGACGAACGCCGCGCGGATCGCCGCCTTGCCGCGATTCACGGTGCCGTTGAACTCGTCGTAGATCGCATCGTCAGCAAAGAACGCCATGACGCAGTCGAGATCGTCGCGATTGAAGGCCTCGGTGAAGCGGATCACCAGGTCGGTAAGCTCTTCCTCATTGACCATCTCTCTCCCCCAATCATCGCACCGAGGACGGCCCCTCGATACGCAGCGCTTCGATACGAAGCCTTCGGCTTCTACTCAGCGCGGCTACTCGGGGAAGCGGTTGTTTCTTATCCACGGTCTCCCACCATCCGTTTGTCCGAGTAGATCGCGAAGCGATCGTATCGAGGGCCTCCTTGTCCATCCAACTGATGACGCTCTCTACACCGAATCTGGCGCGCGCGCGATTTCTCGTCCCTTGCCGAATCGCCGCGGGCGGGCGATAACATGCCTCATGAAGGTCTTCATCAGCGTCGACATGGAAGGCATCTCGGGTTTGGTGCGCTGGGCGGACGTTATCACTCCGGGCATCGACTTCGCGCGTAACCGGCGGCTGATGACGTTCGATGCCAACGCCGCCATTGAAGGCGCTTTCGACGGCGGCGCCACCGCGGTCGTCGTCGAAGAGAATCATGGCGTCGAGGAATTGTGCGACTTGCTGATCGATGAAGTCGACGCGCGCTGCACGGTCGTCCGCGGCGCCGGCCGCCCGGCGGCCACCACCATGGCGGCACTCGATGCCGATGTCGGCGTCGTGTTGCTTGTCGGCCATCATGCGCGCGCCGGCTCGCGTCCGGGCATCATGGCGCACACGGTCTCGTACCAGCAGTTTCGCGCCGTCCGCGTCGGCGGCCGCGATTGCGGCGAGTCGGAGATCTTCACCATCCGCGCCGGCGAGCTGAGCGTGCCGGTCGGACTCATCACCGGCGATCAAGTCGTCTGCGATCAGTTGCGCCAACGGGCACCGTGGACGGAAGCAGTGCAAGTGAAGCGCGCGTTGTCGAACGTGGCCGGTGAAGTGATCCCTCCGGTGCGCGCGCGGGAACTGATCCGCGCCGGCGCACGCCGCGCGGTCGAACGCGCCCGCAGCGGCGAGTTGCGTCCGTATCGCGACGAGCCGGGGCCGTACCCGATTGAAGTCGAGCTACGCGAAGCGGTCCCGCCGGCGTTGCGAGACAACCTCACCCGCTTACCGGAGTTCACCATCACCGACGAGCGCACCGTGCGCACCGTTGCCGACAACATGGACCTCGGCTTCCGCCGCATCGCTTATCTCGGCTACGGCAATCAACCCGGAATGATTCGCTACTGATCGCGGGTGGCGACAGCCCGTCGAATCGCGCGTTGATGATCTCGGCCCGGGGGTTGCTGGAGCCGACGATTGCAGCTCCCTCTTCTGTCACCTCGATCACACCACCATACCTTGGTCCGATAAACTAAAATTGGGTCTTAGGTCTTGCCCAGCCCACAACGGCGGCGTTATACGCGCACCGTCGCAGGCGTGAGTAGTCAACTTCTATTCCGAGAAGGAGGGGGAGATGGCTCGCAGGAAACCGAAAAACTTTGGAGGGCGCGGTGTACGAGCTTGGCTCGCGGTCGCGCTTGCAGTTGGTGCGCTGGCAGTAGGCGCAGCGCGGCTGGCGTCGCAAGAGGTTGCAGCGGATGCGCCACCCGCGGTGCGGGCCAACCTACCGAAGACGCGGCTGCTGTCAGCCGTCGAGGCGCAGAGCGCGATCGCACAACGGGTTGCCGCCTTGCGCCAACGACAGACGGAAACGCTCCAGGCGCAAGCGAGGATGCTTGCGCTCGAGGCGAAGGCGAACGTACCCGACTATCGGGTGCCTCAACCGCCGCCTGACGCACCGGTCCCTCCGCGACCCGACGCACTGAACGGTGAGATCACTCGCCAGCGGCTGGAGGCGGTCCGATGACGCGCCTCATCCGTTCAGCGTTGCTCCTCCTCGTCGCGATCGCACTTCCGGCCCGTGCGCTCGCTCAATCAACCGGCGGAACCGGGGCGCAGACGGGTGATGGCTCAAACGCCTTCACGGGCCTCGCCCAGGCGCCCGAAGCCAACCTGTTTGCGGGCGCATCAACGACGACCATCCCGATCGAAGTTAGTCCAGGTAGAAAAAACCTTACTCCAAAACTTTCTCTGACCTACACGTCGGGCGGCGGCCCGGGCCCATACGGCTACGGCTGGGGTATGTCGCTCGGCCAGATCCAGCGCAGCACCAAGCACGGGGCGCTCACCTGCAGCGACACGACCCATCACAACGACTTTGTCCTCGCGCTGCCGAGTGCGAACGTGGAATGCACGCTGCAACAGGACAACACGTGCAAGCCGCGGATCGAAGAGGCGTTCATCAGAATCCAGTACAATTCGAGCAATCTGACCTGGGATGTGTGGGACAAATCCGGTCTACACTATGTGTTCGGAGAGACGCAGGATGCGCGGGTTGGCAACAACCCGAACGTTTTGCTCAACCTGAACGTCATCCCCTGTCAGTACACCCATGCCTGGATGCTGACCCACATCGACGACCCCAACGGCAACCGCGTCGACTACACATACCTGTCCGTGGCGGGCGTTTCGTACCCCATGGATATTCAGTACGGCGGCAATGCCAGTGCGGGAATGCCAAGTCACCAGTTTCAAGTGAAGTTCGTGTGGTCCGATGAGGACGGCTTCAGCCGACCGGTAGGCGACGATCTCGTCAACAGCGTTGGCGGCGCGCCTGCGCAGCTCACCAGGCTGCTGTCGCGCATCGAGATGCACTATCCCGTCAACGGCGCTCGCGTCCGCTGGTATTCGTTCAACTACGAATTCCAGATAGCCGCCGCTCACATTGGCCGGCAGTCGTTTCTGACTGGGGTCACGCTGATGGACGGCTACGACGAAGCGCTTACGCGCGCCGATAGCAACCCCGCCACCACGATCTTCGACTACCACCGTAACGAACCGGCCGGCGGCCGATTCGGTTTCGGCACGATCGCGCAGACTGTGACGAAGCCTGTCTTTCGGACGCCATACAACTATGACGACACCCATGCGGGAACGCTGCGGTGGACCGACGTCGACGACGGAACCCGCCGCGACGTTCTGGACATCAACGGCGACGGCATCCCCGATCTCGTTGATGCGTGGCCGATTCACGACCTGCACGATGGCTGCTCTGGAGCCACCAATGTGGACTACTGGGACGTCTACCTTGGCTCAGCGGCCGGGTTCGCCACAACCCCCACACCTTGGTACGTTCCCGAAGCCGGGCGAATGTGCGATCTGCGGTTGCAGAATTCCAGCGGCACCACCTACCGAACCACGGTCGACCTAACCGGCGATGGCATTCCCGACTTTGTCGATACCTCGGGCTGGAGCGCTTCCAATCACTATTGGCACGTCTATCCCGGATCGTCGAACTTTCGCGGCAGTGGGCAATGGGGATTCGACACACCGGTGGGCACGCCGGCAACGCAACCGCTGAACTGGCCCGCTCCCCTGGGCAACGTGCAAGTTGTGCAGCCCGCAGAGCTCGGTGTCCCCGGCGACAACAACAACTGGTCGGGAACGGCGGTCACTCAAGATCTCGTCGACATGAACGGCGACGGCCTGCTGGATCTCGTTCAGACGCAGTTTCCGAATGGAAATCCGTGGCACGTGTGGTTGAATGCCGGCAGCGGATTCGCCACCACACCGGAAAACGTCAACGCGGCGCAGAACGTCATCAGCTTTCGGACTGCCACAGCTTTGATCGTCGGCACCTTTGACATCAATGGGGATGGACTTCCGGATCAGGTGATGAGCCAACCCGACAGCAACAACAACTACTCCGGCTATTGGCAAGTGTGGCTAAACTCCGGGCGCAACATCGACGACATCGAGCAATGGGCGCTGCCGCAGGTCGGGTCGTGGAAGAGCATCCAGGAGAGCACCGGCGAACCGCAGGACTTCAAGCGCGAGTTATTCGACATCAACGGCGACGGCCTGCCCGATCTCGTCGAAACCGCCGGATGGACGGCGGGGAATCCGTATTGGCAGGTCTACCTCAATCGCGGCAACGGATTCGCGCAGACACCGCAGCCGTGGACTGCCTCTCCGTTCACCTACATTCGCGACGGCAGCAGCGGCGGCGGTCAAACCACACGCGATACGTTCGATATCGACGGCGACGGCATGGTGGACTTCATCGATTTCACCACGAACCCGTATACGATCTACCATTCCGCAGATGGCGCCTGGGCTGAAGACGGCAGTGGCGTCATCCCAAACGTGGGCAGCGCCCACCCCGATCTGCTCGAAACGATGGAGAACGGCCTCGATGGGACCACGCGGCTGCAGTACCGGCCGTCGACGCAATGGGACAACAGCGGGGGCGATTTCATCGCGGACCTTCCGTTCAATCTATGGACCGTCACGCGCATCGAACGCGACGACGGCATGTGCAACGCTAGCGGCACGAGCTGCGTGGGCGTGGATGATCCCAGCGCGCACAAGCTGGTCACCGCCATCACCTACCAGGATGGGCGGTTCGATCCAGTCGAGCGCATCTTCCGCGGCTTTGGTTTGGTGTGGAGCGAGAACGGCGATGTCGGCGCGTCTCGCAAAGGCCTCGCGACGTACTTCCACCAGACCGCGGCATACGCCGGCAAGGTGTCCGAGGTCTGGACGTTCGACTCGATCAACGGCGGCTTGCCGTGGTCGCAGCCGATCAGTCACGATGTCAACACCTGGGAATGCGCGAGCCCAACCTCGGGCGCCGTCATTGTCTGTCCCGATGTCCCCCAAGGCGATGTCTGGGTGCGTCTCAACAAGGTTGCGCACACGGCGAACACCAACTTCATGATCGGCGTCGGCAAGACTTCCGTGAGCGTCAACCACACCTGGCACCAATGCGGCGGCAAGTTCTACGGTAACGTGTCGAAGACCTCGACCGGCGACCCGGCGGGTTCGCCGCGCACCTACACGTACGCGGACTACGCGTGCCTGGACAATGCGAGCGGCTACATCGTCGACAAGCCAACGCACGTGTATGTCACCGACGACGTGACCGACCCGTATCCGTTGGAAGAGAAATGGTTTGCCTACGACAACGGCGCGGTCGGGGCGGCGCCGATCAAAGGAAACGTCACGACCGTATATTCATGGCTCGATCAGGTGATCGATTTCAACCTGCCCGCCGGGGCAACCTGCCCAATGCCGCAACAGGGGAGCGGCGGCGGATGCGTGACGACGCGGTCGACGTACGACACGTCCGGCTTCGGCAACATCACGGTTGTGATCGACGCATTGGGACGCCAGACCACCACCGCATACGACGGTACACAGATCTATCCTGCCACGGTGACCAATGCGCTCGGCCAGAATGTGACGACGCAGTACGACCCCGGCTGCGGAAAGATCCTCTCGCAAACCATCCCCTACACCGGCACGAGTGTGCCCACACTGAAGTCGCAATGGACGTATGATCCGTTCTGTCGGCCAGAGGTTGTCCTTCCCCCCGACTCGGCTACCGCCGGCTCGTCGATGGAGTACACGTACTTCCTCGGCTATCAGCAGTCGCCCAGCATCGTTTTGGTTGCGGCGCGCGAGCCCAACAATACGCAGAATGAAATCGGCGGTGCGGCGGGCTACGTCACCATCGCCACCCTCACCGATGCCCTCGGACGGGTGCGGCAGCAGCGGCGCGAGGCTTTCGTCGCCGGCAGCGGCGATCCATCGCAAGGAACGAACACGGTAACCGTCGTCACCAACGAGTACGATGCATTCGGTCACCTCGCGACCAGCTACGCGCCCGTCACGAGTTCCTGGCTGATGCTCTACTCCGATCCGCCGGCCGGCACCGGCACGACGACGTCCATCTACGACGCAGTCGGTCGCCCCATCCAGATGACGAACCCCGACGGCAACACGCACACCATGGACTACACCACCGCATGGCGAACCACCGCGAAGGACGAGTGCTACGTCGCGGGTTCGTGCCCGGGCAGCAAGGTGATCCAGACGCGCGGCGCGCTTGGCCGCACCACCCAGAAGGACGTGTATCAGCGCGTCTCGGGCGCCGACACGCTGAATACGCGCACCGCATACACCTACGATGGCTTGGGCAGATTGCTCACGACGGAACAAGGCGACGCCACGACGTGGAACCAGGCGACCATGATCTACACGCAATACGATTCGCTTGGGCGCAAGATCTCGCTCATCGATCCGGACTCCGGATACTGGACCTATGGCTACGATTTGGTCGGCAACCTGATCTACCAGGACGACCCGAAAACCGACCAACACGTCGAGTTTTGCTATGACGCCGGCAACCGCATCAAGAAAAAACAGTACTTCATCACCGACGGCTACGCCTACGCCGGCGGGTTGTGCGTGTGGCCTGAGCCTCGGGAGACGGTCTACACGTACGACGCGTCGGGAGTGGCCTACAGCGTGGGGCGTCTTACCAAAGTCGTCGACTCGGACACCACAGCGCCCACGCCGTACACCATCACCACCAACTTCCAGAACTACGACGTCCGCGGCCGCCTACTCTCAACCCAGAAACAGATTGACCGCGCGACGCACTTCAGCAGCGCGACGACGCAATACGTGTACGACCCGGCCGACCACGTCACCCAAATCACCTACCCAGACGGCGAAGCGGTCCAGTACAGCTACGATCGTGTCGGGCAGCCGAAGGGCGTGACGTGCACGTCGGGGTGCACGGTGGGCTTGCCAGCGAGCTATCTCTCGAACCTGACGTACGATGAGTTCACCCGGCCGCGAGTGATCTCGCACGGCAATGGCACGAAGGATATCCGCACGTACGGCGCTGCCACCACGAACTATCGCCTCAGCGGCATCCAGACGCAGCAGGGCGCGACCGATTATCTCAATCTGAGCTACGCCGCCTACCAAGCCAACGGCCTGCTAACCACGCTGACCGACATACGCAATCCCGCGGGCGATCCGCTGTCGAACACGGGTGCGTTTTCCTACGATGGTCTCGGGCGCTTGACCCAGGTGAGTGGGAACAGCACGATCAACGGCGGTTACGCGTACGACTACCTCGGGAACATGCCCGTGAAGGAAGACCGCACCATCTACTTCAACGACCTCTCCCATCCGCATCAGCCCACCGGAGTGCTCCAGAATGCGGTGATCACGGGAGTTGTTCATGACGACAACGGCAACCGCAAGCAGAACGGCAACACCAGCCAAACCTACACCTACGACCAGGACGACCGTTTGGTGCAGATCAGTACCAACGCCTCCTTCGTCTATGACTACACCGGGCGGGAGACGATCAGCCTTCGCAACAACGAAACCAGCGAGACTCGTTACTTCAGCGACCTGGCGGAGGTCACCAATGGTGTGCTGATGAAGCGATACTTCGCCGGCTCGTTGCTGATCGCCGCACAGCGAGTATCCGCCACAGGACAACTCGCAGCACTGCCCCCAGATCCGATGGTGCAACTCGCCGACGTGTCGAGCACGCGCCCGTTCCTCCTAGTGCTGGTGCGCGACGATCTTGGCCTGCCGGTCGCCCTCACCGTGACGCTGCTTGCTGCGATGCTGCTGGTGGCGCCGTGGAAACGTAGGGCGGTCGTTGGGATCGCGATTCGCAAGGGGCACGTGATTCTGGTCCTCATTGCGTGGAGCGTGACGACGCTGCCGATCCCGCTGATCGTGCGGCCAGCGTCTGCGGCGACGCCCACACCGACGCGGACTCCGACGAAGACGGCGACGTTCACGGCCACGCGCACACCGACCAAAACGAGCACACCGACCAAGACCCCTACGTCGACGCCAACGTTCACGCCAACCCGCACGCCGACGCGCACCCCGACGTACACACCAACGCGGACACCCACGATCACGCCGACGTTCACGCCGACACGGACACCCACGATCACACCGACATCTACGCCCACGAACACGCCGACGCGGACGGCCACGCCCACGCAAACACCGACGGCAACGCCAACACCGGGAATGACCGGACTGTACCACTACCACCTCGACCATCTCGGCTCGGTACAGGCGATCACCGACCAGACCGGCGGCCCGCCCATTCAGCAGATTCGATACAAGCCGTACGGCGAGGTCCGCCTACGGCTTAACGCCACCTACAACCAATACGAGTTCACCGGCTACGAGACGGAGCCGACCTCCGGCCTCGAATACGCCCGCGCGCGTTTCTACGACCCGACGTTAGGGATGTTTCTCACCCACGATCCCGCGCGGCAGTTCGCGAGTCCGTACACGTACACGAATTGGAACCCGACGAACGAGACGGACCCGACCGGTGCGTGCATTTGGGACGGTTGCATCGTCGAGATTGCAATCGTGCTCGCTGTGCTATCAGTTATCGCCGTGGGGATCGACGCATACGTGAGGACCGGGGACGTCGGTGCGGCCGCCAAGGCGAGCGCGCTAGCCTCGGCGCAGACGCTGGCTGGGCCAGGAAGCCCGGGATTGCAGCTCGTCGCGCCGAAACTCTTCGGTAGGTTCGATGCCCGCGAAACCGCGATCGCCCAGACGCCCGTTGCAGGAGGTGTCAACTCGACAGTACAGAACTTCAAGCACGGCAACTACGCCAGCGGCGTCGTCGGCGCCATTGCCGTTGCGTACGAGGTCTATGGATTGGCCCAGATCGCCGTCTGGGGCTACCAGAAATATATCGGCGCCACTCCCGCCCAAGCTGGTGTTGGTGAGCAGCCGCTTAGCGGAACTCAGCCGGACGCCGTTGTTGGCCAAGAACCCCCGTTTGTGGATTCCGACGGTGAGGTGGTCTTAACGGGTGGTCAGAGCAGGAGCGTTCCGCAGAACGCTTCGTACAATCAGCCGCTCGGTGAAACCCCGCCCGGCCAGATCGACCTCCAGGTTACTGTGAAGGCGACAGGCTACTGCAACGGTGTCGTCTGCGGCGCAGTCGGCAATCCAGGTGATCCGGGATACGGAATTACGAGGTCAGGCCTTCCGACCGCAAGGGGGGCGATCGCTGCCGACCGCACGCTCTTTCGCTTCGGAACGCGCATCGATGTTCCTGGTTACGGCACTGGGACAGTCGTGGACACAGGTGGAGCCATTCGGGGCCTACACTTGGATCTCTGGTTTGCCACCAGGCAGGAAGCAATAGCATGGGGTACCAGAAACGTAGCAGTAACCGTCCGGATTCCTGGCCCTCGATAAGGGAGGTAGGTGCCCATCATGCGATCCGCATTGCTCTATATCGTCGTTGCGGTATCAATGTGTTTCTCAGCCCTGGGCGCATCGTCTCCACCAACTGCGTCGGAGAACGTGTGGCCCGTGAAGGTGGTCATCGACCTCGATGCGCGGAGCCACAATTCGCATTTGATCTGGTTGCGTGAGCCAGGGGCTCCACTCTCGCATATGGAGCTGCGCGTCACGCCCGATTTCAACAATGACAACGAAGTCGCTGTGTGGGAGGTGGAGCTTCTCAAATTCGATGTAGAGACGGGAAAGCCCGGAGACAACCTACTAGAACCGAAGGAAGGCTCGATCGGCCTGCAACCGTTTGGGATCATTCCTGCGGATGCGGAAGGACATGGCTACTATCCGCGGCGGCGAGAGATCAGCCGCAGCGGCTTTCGCTGCGTGATCGATGTCCTTGGCGGCACGACGAAGCCCTCGCGCGCCGTATCGACGCTCACGGTGTTTGAGTCGCTCCGGCTTGAGATCGAACTGGGCGTGGATCAACAAAAGGGAGACCGTATCCCATAAGGGACACTGCCAAACGTCGCTAGCGATGCGTCCACGCTTTACCGGCGCTGCCGGTGTGCGCCGCCAGCGCCTG
Organism: Binatia bacterium; assembly: GCA_041477755.1. Taxonomy (GTDB): domain Bacteria; phylum Desulfobacterota; class Binatia; order HRBIN30; family JACQVA1; genus JACOST01. Next base: position 4,165 of record JBGOUW010000010.1, on the reverse strand, counting down.
GACGACCGCGATGATGCGCTGCTGCTCATTGCGCCGCATTGGTAACGTTGGGTTCGACACTGCGAGAATATCATGTTGAAGCAAAACACTCTCGTTCTTGCCGTCACCCTGTTCATGCTCGGGTGCTCGTCGAAACCCGCGCGCATCGGACCGCGACCGCCGGCTTCGTACGAGGTCGTCGGTCCGTCCAAGGGCGGCGGGTGCGGACTGTTGTTCCTCGGACTCATCCCGCTCGGCGTGAACTCGCGCACCGAGCGCGCCTATGCCGAAGCGATTCACGGAAAAGGAAGCGACCTGATCAATACCGAGATCCAGTACTCCTGGTGGTATGTCCCCTACCTGGGCACGATCCATTGTACGACCGTGACCGGCACGGTGGTTCGATGAAGGGCCGCCGACCAGCGATGATGAGGGGTCGCTGCGCTCGTGCCCTCACCCTGTCCCCTTCGACAAGCTCAGGAGAGGCTCTCTCCCAGAGGGCGAGGGGATACTTACCTGAACACCTCGGCCTCGTCGTAGGCGTAGTGCTTCTTGCGGTACACTTCGCCGGGTGCATCAGCCCCGTCGCTCCGATCGCGCCACCGCTGCCTCAGCACTACACAGAGGCGGGCACCGCTCACGGTTCAGCCTGCGGGTTGCTCTTACTCGATCTAATCCCAATCGGGGTCAACGACCGCGCGGCGCGCGCGTACACCGAAGCGCTCCATTCGGCGAACGCGACCGTCGTCGCCGATGTCAGCACGGAAGACAGTTGGTACTTCGTGCTCGTCGGCACGCTGCTGTGCACCGACATCAGCGGGCAGGGCATTCGAGCATCACCGTAGCTGCGCCAATGCATCGCTCCAATCCCCAACCGGTAGCGGTCTGTATCCGCGTGCATCGGCGTTCATCGGCGGTTTCAAATCTCTTGGCGTCGTGGAACTCTGCCCTCGAAGGGCTCGTGCTTGGAGCCTTCGCTGTTGTTGCGTTCGCGGAACCCTGCATCGCCGTTGAACAGCACTACGCCTATGTTGCAAACCAAGGCTCGGATTCGGTGTCGGTGATCGATCGCGACACGGAAGCCGTGATCGATACGATTCCGCTCGGCGTCGGGCCGATGACCGAGGAGATCGCGTTCTCGCCTGACGGGCGGCGCGCGTACGTCTCCGACTCGGATCTTCGGGAAGTGCGAGTGATCGACACGGTTGCGCGCACCGTGAGCGCTGGCATCCCGCTCGGCGGCACGCCACGCGGCATCGCTGTCACGCCAGACGGCAAACGCCTCTACGTGGCAATGATCGACACTCCCTCGCTGGCAATCGACACCGACACGTACGCGGTCACTTCAATCCCCGTGCTCAACGGCCGACACGTCGCGGTTGCGCCCGACGGCCAGACGGCCTACGTCGCCGCTGTCTACAACGTGATCGCCCTCGACGTGGCCACCAACACGGTTGCACGCGTGATCCCTATTCCCTCCGACCCCTCGGGGATCGCGATCTCGCCGGACGGCCACTTCGTGTACGCGCTCAATCTTGGCTGCGCGCAACTCGACCGCAACGCCTGCGTCTCCGTGATCGATCGGACCGCCGGCGATCAGGTGAGCGATCAGATCTTGGTCAAGGATTCCGGTAACGACATGCGCCTGAGTCCCGATGGCCGGCGGCTTTACATTCCCTCCTTTCAGACCGGCCGTGTGACGGTCATCGACACCGAGCACCACGCCATTGCCGAAGTCATCGGCCGCTGTGGGAAGGAGAACTTGGGCGTCGAGGTGAGCCCGGACGGCCGCTTGCTCTATGTCAAAGGGGGGATCGACGGGCCCCACCTGTGCGCGATTGATCTGGGTTCTGGTGAGGTGGTGGCGTGGGCCACCTTTCTGTACGGGAACCGTACCGTCCGTTTCAACCCGAACGGAAGCGAGCTCTATTCGGGATCGGTGTCCAGCATCGACGTCATCGACCCGGCTAGCACACGGCGCGTGCACCTCTTCCGTGGTGGCCAGAATCCCGCCGGGCTCGCCGTCAACCCCGAGGGCACGACACTGTACGTCGCCAATCCCGGCACCGGCACGGTGTCTGTGATCGATACGCAAACGCGCACCGTCTCCGATGAAATCCTCACCGAAGGGCAGACTCTGCGCGCCGCCGTGCATCCGAGCGGGCGCTTGGTGTACGTCACCGACTATGAAAGGCCCGGCGGTCTGTTCGTCATCGATGCCCTGGCGCACCGCGTGCTCACCAAGGTGCCGCTCGCTGGTAACACCGGCGGCGTTGCCGTCACCGCCGATGGGCGGCGGGCCTATGCAACCAGCTATTACAACGTTCAACTGATCGATCTGGAAGCCAACACCGTGGCAAAGGACATCGCCCTCAACGTGACCGGCACCAACATTGACAACGGCACCAACATCGCGATCGCCCCTTCGCAGATGTTCGCGTACACTCCGATCTTCGACCAGAACGTGGTGAGCGAGATTGATCTCCAAGCCAACGAGTTGATCAACGACATCGATGTGGATCAACACGCTGGTATTGCCGTGCATCCCTGCGACGTCGCGTTTTCGCCCGACGGGAGTTTCGCCTATGTCGTGCACTACCCCGGGAACGGCCAGGCCGTCGGGGTCTCGGTCATCGACACACGCGAAGCAACCATGGTCGATGTAATCGACATCTCCAATGGCGGCGAACTCTTCGCACCCAGGTCGTGCGGCGTCGCTGTCGCGCCGGATAACGGCACCGTGTACGTGACCAACCGCGACTACGAACGGGTCGACCTGATCGATCCGGCGACGAACACGGTGCGTAAGGAGTTGCCGGTGGGCATCGGTCCGTTCGGTGTCGCGATGGGGTGCATCGGTTGCCCGGTCGATCCTGTCGCGCCGCCGCCTTTGCCGTCTCCTTCCCCCACGCGGCAGCCAGGCGCTCTGGAACTCACCATCGGCTCCGCCGTCGGGCCGCCCGCGAACTTCGTCCACGTACCCGTCTCTGTGCGCAGCGACGGGACCGCGTTCACACTCGCGCACACGTTCAATCACGTCAGCGACCTGCTTAGCGTTCAGGTAGAGCGCTGTAACGCCCCAGACAACGGCTTCATCAAACGTTTTACCGCTTCCCTGCTGCCGCGCGATGCGCCGGCGGGGCTGACGAACTTGCACGCGTTCATCGAGGGGATCGACATTCATCAAGGTCCCAACAGACCGATCGCCGACGGCGAGGCGTATAGCTGTCTACTGCGCGTCGGGATCGACACGCCGCCGGGCGACTATCCCATCCGCACCGTCACCGCCGCCTTGTACGATCACGATGGCCAGGTGCTCGAACCGCTGACGACGCGCGACGGCGTGATCACCATCACCGATCCCGCCGGTTCGACCGGCTGCCTGATGGACTGCAACGACGACGATCGGGTCACCGTCGACGAGATCATCCTCGGCGTCAACATCGCCCTCGGCATCACTCCGCTCAACCGCTGCCCGCTGGCCGATGCGAACGGAGACAACCAGCTCACTATCGACGAACTGATCTCCGCTCTCCGCGCGCTGTTTCATGGGTGCTACATGTCAGTGCCGGCAGAGAGCACGGAAGCGCTTGTTGAGTAGCGCCGTCAGGCGTGCTCACGCCAACCGTGGGGAAGCAACCCGCGGGCCTCTTGTATTGGTGGGGCAGGCGTCCCCGCCTGCCAGCCCGAAGGCGCTCTCTCTCCGCTCCACGGCGCCTGCGGCGCCGCGCAGGCGGGGACGCCTGCGCCACCACGGAAGCTCAGCGTACGTGGTTCATACTCCCCACCCGCGTTGACATTGCTTCGGCTCACCGGGTAAGCATTCTCATCCCTAGAATCCCATCGCACGCGGAGTGTTATGAATCTTGATTTCTCCGACGATCAGAAGCTGCTGAAGCAAACCGCCCGCGAGTATCTCAGCGAGCACGCGCCGCTGACATTGTGCCGCGCGGTCCTCGAATCGAATGCCGCGTATTCCGAGGCGTTGTGGAAAGGCATCGCCGAGCTGGGTTGGCTCGGCACGGCAATTCCCGAAGAGTATGGCGGCGCCGGATTTGGACACTTGGAGTTGGCGGTGCTGGCGGAAGAAATGGGTCGGTCCCTCGCCCCGATTCCGTTCTCGTCGAGCGCCTACCTCGCCACGGAAGCGCTGGTGCAGTTCGGCTCGGCGGCGCAGAAGCAAACG
>JBGOUW010000268.1:0-6983 GCA_041477755.1 Binatia bacterium | reverse complement strand
GCATTTGCAAACGCCGGCATACAAGCGCGACGTCGCCGCCTTCTTTCGCGCGCACCCGGTCCCGACGGCCGCGCGTGCGCTCAAGCAGGCGGTCGAGCGCTTCGATCTCAACGACGAATTCCGTCGGCGCGCTGCCCAGGGCCTGCGCGCATGGCTGGCACAGCGCTCCGAACCTGACGAGCCGATGCGCAGAGAGAAGGGAGAGCGGCACGGATGAGTGATGCACCGTACGTGGTTCAGAAGGTCGAGTGGTTCCAGTTTCGTGCGCCGGACGGCAAGGCGTTCTTCGTCATGGTGTCGAGTCTACCGAACGGGTTCTTCACCGCCGTGCCGTGCGAGGTGCAGCTGACGCTCGCCGACCACAGCCTGATGGCGCTGGCGGCGACGCCTGACGACGCCCTGGCGCAGTTGCAGTCGACGTTGGCTGGCAAGAGACACGAAGAGATTTTTCCAGCCCATTGAGCGCCAGCGCTCCCGCGGCGACTCGGATCAACGTGTACGTCGCTTCGCCACCGCGCGCTTCGGTTTCGCCTTCCGCACTGGTTGCGACGATACCTTCTTGGCAGGCAACGATTTGCTCGTCCCCGATCGACTCGCGTCGTAGCCCCCAAGTGCTTCGACGGCTGTGCGGAACGTGTCGGAGCGAATCACCTCGATCAACAGGTGCCCGAGCGGCGACTCGTAGCAGTCGCGACGAAAGACGAGGTCGTACTCTTCGCGCGCGACCGGGATGAAATCGAGCTCCAACGCTATCGCCGCCGACTTCACGCCGAGGCCGCAGTCGGCGAGACCGCTGGCCACCGCGACGGCGACCGCCATGTGCGTGAACTCCTCGCGCTCGTAGCCCTTCACCTGTGCCGGCGTGATGCCGAGTTGCGCGAGTTCGTAGTCGAGCAGCACGCGCGTGCCGGCACCCGGCTGGCGATTGACGAAGCGCACGTCCGCACGCGTGAGATCGGTCAGTCCGTTCAATCCCTTGGAGTTGCCGCGCACGACCATCAGTCCCTGATCGCGCACCACCAGGTGCACCACGACGACCGACTCGTCCTGCAAGTGGCGCTGGATGTCGGGCAGATTGTACGCACCGGTCGCCGGATCGAGCAGATGCGTACCGACGACGTGGGCTTCGCCGCGCTTCATCGCCAGCAACCCACCGAGACTGCCGACGTTGGCGGCGGAGAGCTTGAGCGCCGGATTGCGTTGTTTGAGGCAATCTTCCAGTACACCGAGACTCAAGTCGTGGCTGCCGCTGACGACGACGGTGTTGCCGATGTCCGCGCGCGAGCGCAGCAGCTCTACCGGTGCTTCTTCGCCCGCGTTGATGCCTTCCGACAGCGGCCCGATGCGCAGGAAGCCGTCGGCGCGCACCATCGTCGTAATGACGCCGGCGCCACGTCCTAACGGCGTGGCGACGAGGCGGTCGCCAACTTGCCCGAGCGTGACGCGCAGAAATTCCTCCAAGCCGAGCCTGGAAGGAATCTTACGCGGCACTACGGCACGGACAACTTCGGCCGGGGCTGGTGCGGCGCCGAGGAACTTCGCGATCAGCGGCCGCAACACTTGCTGGCAGACGATGATGGTCGACACCGGATAGCCAGGCAGCCCGAGCACCGGACGCTGATTGATCACCGCGCAGATAGCAGGCTTGCCGGGCATGATGTCGATACCGTGAACGAGAATGTCTCCGAGCGCTCCGAGTGCACCGACGGTGAAGTCGTGCTCGCCTGCCGACGAGCCGGCAATGACCGCGACGATGTCGTACTCGCGCGCCGCGGACTCGACTGCGGTGGTGATCAGTTCGAGCACGTCGGGCACGCGCGCCATCCGCCACGGCTCGCCGCCCCACTCAGTGACAAACGCCGCCACGACACGTGAGTTGAATTCTATGATGTTGCCGGGTGCAGCCGGCGCACCGGGTTCGATCAGCTCACTTCCGGTTGGAATAATCGCGACGCGCGGCCGCGGCGCGACGGGAACGGTGAGATGCCCCGCGGCGAGTAACGCGCCGATGTCGTATGGGCGAATGCGATGGCCGCGCGGTAGCAACGGCTCGGTGGCGACGATGTCTTCACCGACGAGTCGCACGTGTTGCCACGGTCCGGCCGCCTCGCGGATGGCGACGCGCGTGTCGTCGAGGCGGTAGACGTTCTCGATCATCACCACCGCGTTGGCCCATGCGGGCAGCGCTTGGCCGGTGTCGACGTAGGCGAACGGTCTGTTTGCCGCGGCGCCGGTCGGATCGAGCTGCAACTCGATCGGCCGCGTCTCGCCGGCGCCGAAGGTGTCGGGCGCGCGCACCGCGATGCCGTCCATCGCCGAGCCGTGATAGTGCGGCGCCGAGATGCGCGCCACAATTGGCTCGGCGGTGATGCGGTCGAGGCTGGCTTCGATGGGAATGTGCTCGGCGGGTCGCCGCTGAATGGCGAGACCGTCGACGAACAGCGCGAGCGTTTCGGTGAGCGACTTCTTGTTGAGGTAACGAGTACGGGCCATCGAGGATACTCTACAACGGATTGAGCGGATTAAACGGATTCTGGAGATTCACTGCAGAGGCACAACGACACAGGAAGCGGTGATGTGTCGCGCGTACTCTCAGGCCTTCGGGTTACCTCGGTGGCGTTCACCCCGACTCCGGAATCCGTTCAATCTGTTGTTGTCTATTCTTCAGAACAATACCACATCCACTTCGCTGCCCGCTTCCAGTCCCTCGGCGGACGCGTCAACGCGGACGAGCCCGTCGGCTTGAACGAGATTGAAGATCGCGCCCGACTTGCCGGGTAGCGGGCGCGCGAGCAGCCTGTCGCCATCGCGCACGAGTTGCACGCGTACGTGATCTTCACGGCCGGGCTGCGAGGCGACGTTCTCTGCCAGTCGCGCGCGAACAATGTGGCGAGGGGAGAAGACGGTTCCGCCGTCTTCTCCGCCGACCACCCGCAACAGCGGCGCGCCGAACAATTCGAAGATTACCAGCGCCGATACTGGATGACCCGGTAAACCGAGCACCGGCTTGTTCAACGCGCGCGCCAAAATCGTCGGCTTGCCGGGCGCGACGGCGATGCCGTGGAAGAGAATCTCCGATTGGGGGAACGACGCGATCACGTCGAGGGTAATGTCTTTCGTACCGACCGAGCTGCCGCCGGAGATCAGCACCACGTCGTTGCGCGCTAGCGCCTGCGCGAGCGTCTTGCGCAACGCATCGGCGCGGTCGCGCACCACGCCGTAGTCGGTCACCACCGCGCCGGCTTCACCTGCCATCGCCACCAGCGCGTACTCGTTGATGTTGCGCACCTGGCCTGGACGCGGCATGGTTTCCGGTGGGACAATTTCATCGCCGCTCGACAGCAACCCGACGCGCGGCCGCTTGAACACCGGCACCTTGGTGATGCCCAGCCCCGTCAGCGCGCCAAGATCGTGCGCGCGCAAGCGCCGGCCGCACGCGAAGATCGCGGCGCCGCGCGCGACATCGTCGCCGATTTGCAGGACGTGCTCCCACGGCGACACACCGCGATGGATCTCTACGGTCCCGTCGCCGACTTCGTCGGTGTGCTCGATCATCACCACCGCATCGGCAGCGGGCGGCAGCATGCCGCCGGTGGCGATGCGCATGGCCTCGCCCTTCTTCAACGCACGCTTGCTCGCATCTGCGCCCATCTCAATACTGCCCGCTATTTTCAGATAGGCCGGGATACTGGCCGTCGCTCCAAACGTGTCGGCGGCGCGCACGGCGAAGCCGTCCATGTTGGCGCGATGGAAGTGCGGCAGATCGATCGGTGCGGTCAGGTCGCGCGCGAGCACGCGGCCGAGCGCCTTCGCGACGCCGACCGTTTCTGTCGCGACCGGTGCGAACGCGGCGATGCACCGGCGCGCTTCGTCGGTGGTCACGACCTGAAAGAACGCCTTGACCGGGCGCGCGGCTACTGAGCGAATTTGACGTGATCGAGGCATGGCAGTTCTCGTCGCACGCGGTCGAGATAGTCGAGGTCAATTTCGGCGACGATGACCATCTCGCGATCGGCGGCGCGGGCGAGCGGTTTACCCCACGGATCGATGATCATCGAGTTGCCGAAGTCGTTGACCCCGCTCGGGCTGCGGCCGATCTGATCGGGGGCGATGACGTACACTTGGTTCTCAATCGCGCGCGCGCGCAGCAGGATCTCCCAGTGCGCGGCGCCGGTCGGAAAGGTGAATGCGGACGGAACGGTGATCACCCGTGCACCGGACGTGGTCAGCTTGCGATAGAGTTCAGGGAAGCGCAGGTCGTAGCAGACCGTGAGTCCGATGCGTCCCCACTCGGTGTCGGCGGTGACGACATCGCTGCCGCTCTGGCGCGTATCGGATTCGCGGATGGTCACATGGCCGGGAATATCGACGTCGAACAAGTGGGCCTTGCGATAGCGAGCGATCAACTCGCCGTGCGGATCGAACAGGCAACTGGTGTTGAAGGCTTTGGTTGCTCCCGCGACGCGTTCGAGCACCGAGCCGCCGACCAAATGGATGCGGAGTTCGCGCGCCAAGCGTCCGAGTCGTTCGGTGATGGGACCGGGAATCGGCTCGGCCACCTCGATTTCCTGCTCGCGCGGTCCGCGCCACGCGAACACCTCCGGAAGCGCCACCAGCGTCGCGCCCAATCGCGCCGCGTCGCGCACGAAGGCTTCGGCCTTGTCGAGGTTGGCGGCCTGATCGGATCCGGCACACAGCTGCACCGCGGCAGCGAGAAAGCGACGAGTGGTCATGGCGAACGCCGCGAAGCTACCCAAGGGGTCCCGATGGGTCAACCTGCAGCAGGCTGCGCCAACGTCCTCCTGTGCCCGTCGTCCGATGTCTTTCTGAGCCCTTCGACTTCGCTCAGGATGAACTCCGCGAAGGATCGCTCATTGAAGGTGTGCCCGCCTTGCTCCGGTGCCGGGTGCATGGTACGCCCGCGACCGCTTATGGCTCACGTGATCAAACGCTACGGGAATCGCAAACTCTACGACACCGAGGCCAGCGTCTATATCACGCTCGACGGGATTGGCGATCTGGTGCGGCGGGGCACCGATTTGCGGGTGGTCGACAACGATACGGGCGAAGATCTCACCGCCGTCACCTTCGCGCAGATCATCTTCGAGGAAGAGAAGCGCAAGAGCGGTCTGCTGTCGGTGCCGGTGTTGCGCTGGATCATCCACCAAGGCGGCGAAGCGCTGCACGAAGTGATGGAACGGGTTGACCGCGGGCGCGAGGTGCTCGACAGCGCGCGCGAGTCAGTGGAGAAGGGCGTGCAGCAGCTGGTGGGTCGCGGGCGGCGGGGCGGCAAGGGCTTGCTGGGCGAGATTCTCGAAGCCCCGCAAAAGCAACTCGATCAGCTGCAGAAGCGCATCGACACCCAAGTGCGCGAATCGGTGGATCGACTCACCGCGCACCCCGCGATCCAACACGAGATCGCCCGCCTGGAACGCAGCGTGAAGCGGCTCGAACACCAACTCGCCAGCCTCAAGCGCAAGCCCGCACGTCCGCGACGAGGCCAGCCGCCTCCGTGAGCGCGATCCTCGTTCAGAGGCGTCGCCTGCTATCGCAGAGCGGATGGTGGGCAGTGCCCACCCTACAACGGGATCCTCAGATGAGGAGCAGCTAAAGTCATTCTCTTGTAGGGTGGGCATTGCCCACCACCGGGCAGAGGCGGGACGTCGCCGTTGCCGGTCCAACTTGCCACAGCCACGCTAGCCCAATAGTTGGTCGTGTCGATGCCAGAGTACCATAGAGCGTTCGTGCCGGGAGGTACGTTCTTCCTCACACTGGTAACGTTCGAACGCCAGCGTCTGCTGGCAGAGCCCGACAACGCGGCACGTCTGCGGCGTGCTCTGGCGGCCGTGAAGCGCGAACGTCCCTTCCAAGCCATCGCTGCCGCGGTGATGCCAGATCATATTCACTTCGTGTGGACGCTGCCGGATGGAGATGGAGACTTTTCGTCACGCGTGGGTCGATTGAAGGCGCTCTTCACTCGGTCACTCGGTGAATCGCACGCAGCAACGGGCCGGTACCTCGCGTTCACGGCTGCGGCATCGTGAACGGAACATCTGGCAACGCCGTTTCTGGGAGCATGCGATCCGCGACGAACGAGACTTGGAGCGACACGTCGACTACCTTCACTACAACCCGGTCAAGCATGGCTTGGTGAGCTGTCCGCACCTCTGGCCGCACTCCAGCTTTACGCGCTGGGTCCGGCGTGGCGCATACGCGCCGAATTGGTGTTGCGTGTGCGAGGGGCGGGCGAGTTCATTTCCGGATTTCTCCGACATCTCGGAGACGGTCGGGGAGTAGTCGGGTTTAGTCTTCTCTCTGATCACCGGCGAGCAAGAACGGATGGTGGGCGGTGCCCACCCTACACCTTCGGAGTTCAATCCGGTTTCGGTGTTAGGAACCCCTGCGCCACCTGTCCGTCGACCGGTGTTCCCGGCGCGATGCCCAACAAGTGCGTGACTGTCGGATGAATGTCGATGGCGCGCATGCTTTCCACCTCGTGTCCGGCTGCGACGCCGGCGCCCCATACGTAGAAGATGCCGGCGATGCCCGGCGTGTCGGCTGGATAGCCGTGGGTGGCTTTGAGTGCGAAGGTCGCCGGCAGAAACTCGGGACCCCAGGTGCCGAGCCAGTGCGCCCACTTCGGCCAGCGGCTGATGTCTTCGATGAAGTACGGTGGGTGCGTGGAGATGATCAGATCGCCGACACGCGGGCCGGTGCCGATGTGCCAATCGGCCGGCTGCGCGTTTTTCCGCACGACGTCGAACTCCTTGTAACCAGACAGCTCGGTGAAGGCGCGGTCGATCTGCGCGCGATCGGCGAAGTACAAGAACGAGGTCGTGCCGGTCGAGCGGTACTGCGCGTCGACCTTGTGATTGAGCAGGATCTTGCTGATGTTGACGTCGTGGGTCACGGGAATCATGCCGTGGTCCGTGGTGACGATGAGGGTTGTGCGATCGTGGAACGGCTGCGCCGCGATCGTATCG
>JBGOUW010000330.1:0-5810 GCA_041477755.1 Binatia bacterium | reverse complement strand
GCTGGTCTCCGCGCTCAGGCCCTCGACGCTGGCGAGCGGAATCGTCGGCAGATCGAACAGCGCGGCGGACAGCTCGACTACGCGAGCGATGATCTGATTGGCCGCGGATACGAAGCGGCCCGACAGCTGGCGGAACTCCGCATCGAGTCGTCGCTCCTTTTCCCGCCGCCACGCTTCGAAGTGATCGATCAACACGCGCTTCAGTTCCTCCTGCAGCGCGTGTCCGAGATGACGCCCCTTCCGCTTCGGCTGGAGGTCGGCGAATTCGCGCAACGCACGCTCCAACGCCGGTACCGCGCCGGTCTTGAGCGTCGCCAACTCCTCGTCGAGCGCCGCCATCAACTCGTTCGCTTCTGACTTCAGCAGATGCTGGAAGTCGCGGTGATCCTGCTCAGCCTGTGCTCGCAGCGTGTCAAATTCGACGAGTTTCCGCTCCAACTCCTCGATCGGGGTCGCCAGTGCTCGCCGTTCCATATCGAGTAGGAAGCTCGCCTCGCCTGCGAGTCGAAGTGCCGCGGCGACGGTCGTGGCGAGCACCACCTGCCCTTTCTCACGCAGCAGGAACGGCTCGATATTGGCGCGGAACAGCGCCAACCCGCCATCTTCACCGTCGTGCATCGACGCCGCCAGCGCCAGCTTCGCGGATATTGGGAAGATCTTCGGCTCGACAATCCCGAGCTCGGTCGCCAACACCGTGCGCAGGAATTCCAGCAGCTCTCGTTGTTCGGCTGCGTCAACGTAGTCGATCTTGTTGAGCACGAAGAACAGCTTGGCGGCGTACTCGCGAATGGCCACGAGAAAGTCCGTCTCGGCTCGACCCAAGGGTGGATCCACGGACGCGACGAAGATCACGGCGTCCACTTGCGGCAGAAACGCGTACGTGACACCGGTGTTGTGATCGTAGGTCGAGCCGATACCGGGCGTATCGATCAGTACCACGCCGTCACGCAACAGCGCCGCCGGGTACTGCACTTCGACGCGCGCAACATTCTTGACGTTGCGGGGGTTGTCGCGCTCGGTAACGAACGCCGCAACCTCGTGGATCGAGATCGGTTGCACGCAACCATCGTGAAAGGAGACCGTCGCAGCGGGGGCATGCCCGTACTCGATGAACGTTACGATCGATGTGAGTGGGACAATGCCCGTCGGCAGAACTTCGGCGCCCAGCAAGCTGTTGATGAGCGTCGTCTTACCGCGTTTGAACTGCCCGAGAACGGCGAGATGAAAGCGGTCGCAGGCGAGCTTGTCGCGTAGCGCTGTGGCCCGCTGCGGCACCGATCCATGGGTGGATGCGGCGCCCAGCATGGCCAACGACGCCACGGTGTCATCGAGTGCTTGCTTCAGAGCCGTGTAGCTGTGGACCGGCGACTCGGTCACAAAAAAGCCTCACACCTTTCCGGGTAGAGGCTTTGGGAGGCACCCCTACCCGCATTTGATTCGAGTAGGGGTCATTGATCTGCGCCGTGGTGCTGCACGACGCCGATGGTTAGGGGCGAACCCCACCGCCACAACAGGGCCGAGCGTACTGAACACACCCCTGGCAGTCAACGGACCGTCGGCACATCTGCGAGCCGGCTCGCGGTCGCGGGGCGACGAGTCTCACCATCCCGTTCAGACTGACCTCAACCTCCTGCAACATACGGAGGCACGTGACCAGCCGTGGCGAGCCGAGAGGTGGGGTGAGCCGTTGTCACCTTCGGCCGGCAGTGCGACATGAGACGCGCCTGAACGCAACTCCGAGGGCCGCGGCCTTATCTCCGACCGCGTCGAACGCCCGGTCATCGGATACGATCTCAAGCGTATCACCCGGGGCAGCCCGGCCGAGCCAGCAACCGGCTGCTACTGCGATCCAGAGGTCGCTCCAGTCTTTGACCCCGGCGACCGGCGCGCTATGGAGCAGCCGCGCTCCCAGACCGGCGAGCTGCTGCCCGAGCCGTTGCCCTACCGACCGCCAGTTGCCAACGGCAGTCAGCTCCGTCGGCTGAGCCGCGAAGTCAATGTTGAGCGACGCGAGTACCGGCATCAGCGTGGCCTCGTTGCTGGTATTCTCGACGTCGACGAAGATGGCCCGGTGGGGCAGGCGCGGACGTGCGCTGGCGGGTTTTGAGCGGCCATGCTTCTTCGGCGGCGCAACTCGAATCGAGGCCGGCGGTTGCGGGCGGATTCGGCCGCGGGGTGGCGGGGTGCGCATGCTGAGCGTCTCTTATGGCCGAGATCGCAACTCAAATCGAGTCGGTGGTGTTCAGATTGCCGCCGGCAGATGATCGTGCGAAGGTTGGTTGTATGGACTTCGATCTCATCCTCCACGGCGGCACGATTCTCGATGGTACAGGAGCTGTCGGCGTCATCGGCTCGGTCGCGCTGCGCGATGGGCGCATCGCGGCGGTGGGCGACATCGGCGGTGCGACCGCGGCGGGCGTGATCGACTGCACCGGCAAAGTGATCGCGCCCGGTTTCATCGACATGCACTCGCACAGTGATTGGGTAATCCCGCAACCCGATCACGGCGCGGTGCTGGCGCCGTTGTTGGAACAGGGCGTCACCACTATTGTTGCCGGCAACTGCGGCTGCTCGCCGGCACCGTTCGTGTCCGGTAACCGCGCGCTGCTGCCGCTCATCGGCCGCATGTTGCACGATCACGATCTCGACTACCGGTGGTCGAGTATGGGTGAGTTCCTCAACCGGCTCGAACGCCAAGGGCTCGCGCTCAACGTCGCGCAGCTCGTCGGCCACGGTACCGTGCGCGCCGCGGTGACCGGAATCAAACCGGGTCCGGCGACGCCCGCTGAAGTCGCCGCGATGGCCGATCTCGTGCGCGCCGCGCTCGACGAAGGTGCGATCGGATTCTCGACCGGCCTCGGCTACGCGCCGGGTGTGTTCGCTAACACCGATGAATTGATCGGCGTCACCGCGCCGCTGAAGGAGCGCGGCGGCGTCTACACCTCGCACGCGCGCAGCTACATCGCGCTCGGCAGCCTCGACGATCCGGAGCAGCAGCCGTCCAATCTACGCGCGCTCGACGAGACCGCTGCCGTATTTCGTGCGCACGGCGTTCCGGTCCAGCACTCGCATCTGATTTTCGTCGGCGACACCACGTGGCCGACCACTGACCGGGTGATCGAGCATCTCGATGAACTCGTTGCGGAGGGCATCGACATCGCCTGCGATGCGTTTCCCTACGTCGGCGGTAACACCACGCTGGTGGTGTTCATGCCGCCGTGGACCTTGCCCAACCTGCGCGACGCCGTCAGCGATCCCGAGCAGCGCCAACGCGCCGCCGACACGCTCAATTGGGTGCTGCCGCACCTCGGCATGCGTTGGGAAGATACACAGATCATGTGGGTGCCCGACCGGCGTGTTGCGCACTACGAAGGCATGACGATCGCCGAGATCGCCCGCGATCGCAAACAAGATCCGACGGAAACGTATCTCGATCTGGTCGGCGAGCTGGGCAGTCAGGCGCGCATCATCAACTGGAACTACAGCGGCCGCGACGACGAGGAGACCAGCCTCCGCAAGGTGCTCGAACACTCGCGTACCTGTTTCGAGACCGACACGATCCTCACCGGCAACGGCTTCGACAACCCGGCGTCGTACGGCACCTTCCCCCGCATCCTCGGCCGCTACGTGCGCGAGCTGAAGTTGTTCTCGTTGCCCGAAGCCGTGCGGCGTATGACCAGCTTCTCAGCCGAGCGCATGGGCCTGCGCGACCGCGGCCGCATCGCCAAGGGGCTCGCCGCCGATCTGGTCGTGTTCGATCCCGCAACCGTCGGCGACAACACGACGAGGCGCGCGCCGAATACGTCGCCATCGGGCATCGAGACGGTCGTGCTCAACGGCCGGGTCGTCGTGAAGGAAGGAAAATTTGACCGTGCTTCACGCGCGGGGCAGGTGCTGCGAGGCGCGTGACGCGTTCACGTTCGAGCGCGTCGCACAGCCGGCCGTCGCAGCTGAACCCACGCGAGTCCCTCAGCGCCACAACGGCCAGGCCCAATCCGCTCGCGCTGAGCGTCGGGGTCGCGGAAGGTGGCCGTTCCAGAGTCGGGCGCCCGATGTGTTCTCAATGCACGCCCGGACTCCTTGGCAACCCAGTTCCGAGAGTCTCTCTGATTCACCGACTCAACAACCGCTCGATGCGTGTCTCCAGGTTCGCCTTCACCTGCGGCCACTCGGAATCGACGATGCTGAAGTAGACGCTGTGCCGCAGGTGGCCGTCGGGCATGATCATGTGATTGCGCAGCGTGCCCTCCTCGGTGGCGCCGAGCCGACCCAGCGCGGCGCGCGAGCGTTGGTTGCGCGAGTCGGTCTTGAACTCCACACGGATACAGCCGAGCGTTTCGAACGCGTGACGGAGTTGGAGGTACTTCGCCTCGGCATTGCATGCCGAGCCTTGCCACGTGGGCGCGAGCCAGGTGGCGCCAATCTCCAGTCGGCGATTCTGGGCATCAATGTTGAGAAAACTCGTCCCGCCGATCACGCGGCCGGACGCCTGCTCCACCGTCGCCCACGGCAGGGCTGCGCCGGCCGCCTGCGCCGCCACAAATCCCTCCACGTAGCGCAACAGCTCGTCCCGCGTTTTCAAAGCGAACGGGAAGTAGCGAAAGATATCACTCCCAGCTCCGAGCGTCGCGAACGCTTCGCCGTGTTCGAGCGTGAGCGGTTCCAACCGCACCACGCGACCGTGGAGTGTGACCGGATTGATTTTCATGGACTGAATCCGCTCGCCGTGCTCGTTCAGTGTATGCCGGGGCTCATCTGCAACGCATTCGGATCGACGCCGAGGCGGCGAATCGCGGCTTCCCACATCGCGTCCGCGTCGACGTCGAACACGAGGTCGAGTTCGACGTCACTGGTGAGCCACGCCGACTGCAGCAACTCTCCGTCGAGTTGGCCCGGACCCCAACCGGCGTAGCCAATCAGGAAACGACTGCGCGACGGCAGCGGGCCTTCAATCAGCCGGCGCAACAGCGTGGGTGAGCCCGACAGATACAAGCCGCTCAGGATGCCGACGTGCTCGACGCCGGCAGGCTCATCGCCGACCAGAATCCACCCCCGCTGCGGTTCCACCGGCCCCCCGACCCACAGCGGCAGGCCGTTGTCGTGCGCGAGCGGCGGCTCCAGTTCGATCAGCTGTGCCGCCGGCATGCCGGTGGGGCGGTTGAGCACCAACCCGAACGCGCCCTCGGGCGTGTGCTCGCACAGCAGCACCACGCTGCGCTTGAAATTCGGGTCGTTGAGTTGAGGCATCGACAGCAACAGTGTCGGCGCCAGCGAATTGATGGGTCCATCAGGGTCGTCGCTCATGGAGTGCATGATAAAGCGCCGGTGGGGTGATTTCCATATCCCTTCACGATCGTTGCTCCTGCGCGTCTCTAGCGGCCTGCGCTCACGCGCTCGCTGTCATTGTCGCCGATCAGAGACTCCGCTCCTCTCTTGCGGCGGGCAATCCGACTCCAACGCTCGCGACAATGGCTGCCGGCGTCGGTCGGTGCTTTCGCCGAGGCCAGCGGTTGCGGAATAGCCGCGCATCATTGGTGAAACGCAGCGGTGGAACCTCTCGAAGCCGCCTCGCGAGGCCGACTCACGATGCCGCGACCCATTTGCCCGGCGCTCCGCGCGAAAGAGGAGCACGAGGAGAAAACCGCGCTCGGTTTTCCCTCGCGCTCCCATTCGCTTTCGCTGCGCTCCGCTATAGGCTGCGGCATTGTGAGCCGGCCTCACGCGGACGGCACGCTCAACCCCACCGAACTGCAATGCCAATGATGGGCTGCTAACAGGCAACGGCGGCCTCTGCGAAGGGTCAACGCGAT
>JBGOUW010000012.1:0-20672 GCA_041477755.1 Binatia bacterium | reverse complement strand
GCAACATCCTCGCTCGCCGTGCCGCGTTCGACGGCCATGAGCTTGGACTGGCTGTAGCACGGATCGCTGTCGAGGTACGCCGTGCAGCCTGCACCGCGATAAGCCTCGCGCAGCCAACAAGCGCCGGACACATTCAAGAACAGATCGGCATGCTGGCAGAAGCGCGCGACCGCCGCTTCCGGAGCGCCATGGTACACACCGTCCGGACTTCGCACCGACCAACGATCGCCGAGATCCACGCCGGCGTAGCGCAACACCTCGAGCAAGTAACTGACGTTGTCCGTCACCTCGTCGGTGAACGTTTGGGCGCGCGGATCGTAGAACCAGTTGCCGGTGTCTTCGAGATAGAAGACCTCGTGCCCCAGCCGGGCGAAGCCGGCGACGTAGGCGATGTAGTCCCAGCTCACGCCGCCGAGCGGATAGGTCGCAATCAGACCGGTGACGACGATCTTCATACAGGATGGATGGGAAACGGGGTCATCCGATCACGACCCGACCCGCGCGGGCGCCTCTTCGATCCCGAACTGCTGTGCGTAGAGTCCATAGAACACACCGCGCCGCGCCACGAGTTCATCGAAGGTGCCACGCTCGATGATCTCGCCGTCCCGCAGCACCAAGACCACGTCGGCGCGCCGGACGGTGCTGAGGCGATGGGCGATCACGAACGTGGTGCGGCCCGCCATCAACGCCTCAAAGCCGTGCATGATAGCTGCCTCGGTACCGGCATCGACCGACGAGGTCGGTTCGTCGAGAATGAGGATCGGCGTTTCGCGTAGCAGCGCACGCGCAATCGTCAGGCGCTGCCTTTCGCCTTCGGAGAGCGTGACACCAGCCTCGCCGATCACGGTATCGTAGCCGGCCGGAAGGCGTTGAATGAACTCATGCGCCTGCGCCAGGCGCGCTGCGCCTTCGATCTCCGCGTCGCTTGCGCCCGGCACGCTGTAGGCGATGTTGTCGCGAATGCTGACCGGAAACACCATCGGTGGCTGGAGTACCATGCTGATGCGGTTACGCAATGACGTCAGGCGCAGCTCACGCACATCAATGCCGTCAATCGTCACCGCGCCAGCGGTCACGTCGTAGAAGCGCGGGATCAAGCTCACCAACGTGCTCTTGCCGGCGCCCGTCGGACCCACGATCGCAATCACCTGGCCCGGCTTCGCCGTGAAGCTCACCTCGTACAGCGCTTTGCGTTCTGGCCGATACGAGAATGCAACCCGGCTGAATTGCACTTCAGCGCCGCGGCCGCTCACCGCCGGCAACTCGCGCGTCCCGTCCGGTACCTGCGACGCGGTCTCGAGCACCTCAAAGACGCGCACCACACCGGCGCGCGCACCTTGCACGAGTCCATAGGTTTGAATGATCGAGTTGAGCGGCCCATAGAGCGAAGCCAGGTAGCTGACGAACACGACCATGTCGCCGACGCGCAACGTGCCGGCCAAGACGTGATGCGCGGCGACCCATACCACCGCCGCCGTCCCACCGGCGAGCACGACGTTGGTGAACGCGCCGTACGCGGTCTGAAACGTGTAGAGCTTGAGGCTGCTGCGCAAGCTCGCGCTGCTATGCGCGACGAACGCGCGATGCTCGTCGGCTTCGCGCGAGAAGGCTTGGACGACTTTGATCGCGCCCATGCTGCGCTGTACGTGCTGATAGACTTCGCTCTCGCGCTCGCGCGCCTGCATCGCGATCGTGGTCATACGCCGGTTCAACCCGGCGATCGCCAGCACCAGCAGCGGGCAAATGCCGAGCGCGATCAGCGTGAGATACCAATCCAAGCGAATCATCACGGCGAACATGCCGCCGAGCAGCACCACGGCTGAGAGGATCGGGAAGATGCCGTTCATCGCCAGCGTCTGGATCGCGTAGGTATCGGCGGTCACGCGATAGATGAGATCGCCGACCGATGCATTGGTGTGGAACGCCAGCGACAACCGTTGCAGGTGCCCGTAGAGCTGGCTGCGCAGATCGTTCACCATCGCCTGGCCGATCGAGATGGTCGTGTAGTTGTTGGCCACACTCACCGCGCCCAACAGCAGATAGATTGCGATGATCCCGAGGACCGACCCGACCAGCAGCGCGTGTGGCGTCAGCGACTGCACCGGCTCTCCCCACGGCAGCGGCGTGGCCGTCAACACGTTATCGATGACGATCTTGAGGGGCCACGGCTTGAGCATCTCTAGTCCCGCAAGGGCAAACACCTGCAGCACCGCGAACAGGAAGCGCAGCCGGTACGGCCAGACGTAGCGGAGGACTTTAGGCAGTAGCGTCATCCGGAATCCGCCCGCCCCCCTGCTGGGAGCGGGAACCAAACGAGAAGTTCCACACGCTCGTCGCGCTTACTTCCCCGCGACCGGCTCTAGCACGGGGCTCAGGCCGATCGATTTCGCGACGATCTCCTGAGCGTGGTACATCACGCGGCCCAGGCGCAAGCACTCATAGATCACCACGCCGAGGTTGATGGCGCCGAGCAGCCCCGCCACCTCCGCGATCTCCGGTGCGCGCACGAACAGCCCGAGCGACAGTACCGCGCCGCAAGCGAGCAACGACATCTTGGCGAGGAACGAGAGACGAATGCCGCAGCGCGCGCGGAAGAAGCGCTTGGCGCCGCCGTGATTCTCCACGGCGAGCTTGAGATCTGCGGTCGTCCAGACGCCGCGATACACTTCGATATCCCAGTCGTTCCACCCCTGATCGATGGCGACCAAGTGCTTGCGCACGACCAGGAACTCCATCAGGGCGCCAAGCAGGTGCTCCTTCTCGCGCGCGTCTTCCGACCAGTACGACAGGAAGAAGCGGCGCGCGGCCCACTGCACTTTCGGTTTCTGCGACGGCGTCTCGAGGCTGATACGCTCGACCGGCCGCATGCCTTGTAGCCGCCACAGATACCGCTGCGCACTGCGCACGAGTGGCCCGAGATAGACGAGAGCCGTAATCAGCAGCCGCGAGCGGAACAGATCGTGGCGCGGCTCCAGCCGCGCGCGCCACGCTGTCGCTACCGCCCACACCACCGAGATCAGCAACGGCGCCGAGGCCAGGAACAGGTATCGCCCCGCTAGCAGCGACCCCAGTAACAGCACCAGCCCGACGACGTTCCACTCGAGCGTGAACGGGATGTACGACAGCAGCGACGACGGCGCTTCGTACAGGGTCTGGAACAGGCCGCGACCAAACACGCCGTGGTAGATCACCGGGCGGCGCGAGAACAAGGCACCGGTGAAGTCCCCGTAGATGCGCCCGAGCCACTGGGATTGACCGAGCAGGTTGAAGCGATACGGATGCTTGAAATACAGCAGCGCTTCCGCTTTGCCGTAGCCCATCTGCTGCTTGAGATACGCGCGGATGGTGTTACGGCGGAAGTGCCACACCATCGCCGCCGGACTGAATCCGATCGGGTGTCCGAGGTTCTGCAACCGCCAACACAGATCGACGTCGTCCCCCGCCGCGCGATACACCGGATCGAAGCCGTCGACGGCTTGCAGCGCGCTGCGCCGGAAGGCCATGTTGCAGCCGGGAATGTGCTCCGCCACCTCATCGTTGAGCAGCACATGCGTCGGCCCACCGGGCGAGGCCGCCACACACGCCGGAATCAACGCGTCCTCGGGCGGCGGCAGATTCGGCCCGCCGACTGACACGAAGCCGCCGTACTCGAATTTGTACGCGAGGTAGGTCAGCCAATCGGGATCGACCACACAGTCGGAGTCGGTGTATGCGATGATGTCGCCGATCGAGGCTTCGGCACCGACGTTGCGCGCCACACTGAGGCCTTTGTTGGGCTGCGAAATGATCCTCGCCTCGGGATAACGTTCAGCGATCGCACGTGTCGAGTCGGTCGAGCCGTCATCGACGACGATGATTTCGTAGTTCGGGTAACACAGCTCGCGCAGCGACCGCATGCAGGCATCCATCGTCGTCTCGGCGTTGTACGCACAGATCACCACCGAGAACTTGGGTGGATTGGGCAGCGGAGGCGGCAGTTGGCCGGCGTAGATCTTCTGCACCGAGTGATACGAGGGTTTCTTGTGGCGGGCCCGATCAACCAGACCAAACGCCCAGTCTTCGACCTGAAAGCCGCCCGTGAACCAATCATCGGTCCACGCGAACACGACGGCGCCGGCTACGCCGCTCTCGAAGGCGGCCCGCACTTGCCACGACAGGATCTCGGCCTGCTCCGTATCGCCTTCGCGGATCGAATCGATGCCGAACTCGGTCAACACCAGCGGCTTGTCCTTGGCGAGATTCTGCAGCCGAGAGACGTAGCTGCGGAAGTCATGCTCGCGATGCAAGTAGACATTGAACGAGATGAAGTCGAGGAAATCGAGATCCAGATACTCCGTCGGCGGGAAGTTGGCGTAGCTGACCAGCGTCTCCGGCGTGATGTTCTTGGCCAGGTCAAACAGCTCGTGCATGAACTCGCGAGTGCGTTCAGGGCCGTGCCAGCGAACGATGTCGGACGGAATCTCGTTGCCGATGAGCATGGCGAAAAGTGCGGGATGGCCGTGCAGCGCTTTCACCGCGTTCTCGACGCTAGTGCGGATCTCTGCCGCAACGCCGGGCTCGTCGAGAAAGGCCACGTGTTCGGTCCACGGAATGCCGGTGAGGACGACGAGGTCGTTGTCGCCAGCGAGGTCGAGCAGCCATTCGGGGGGTGGGGTGAAGGTGCGGAAGCAGTTTACGCCGGCATCGCGCATCAGTGCGAAGTCGCGGAGTACCATGTCGCGTTGGGGAAATTGCGTCCCATGCGATGCGGGGGCGAATGGCCCATACGACACGCCGCGCAGGAAGCACTTTTCTTCCCCGCGGAAGAGGAACTTGCCCTTCGCCTGCGGCCGACGGCCAATGTCCTCTTGGGCGATGCGCCGGTCGAGTGCGACCGCGGCAGCGGTGGCTTGGGGCATGGTCTGAATCAACTCCGGATGAGCATTGGGGTTGCGGTTAGTCCCGCGCGGCGGGAAAGATCGGGCACCCCATCGTTTGGATCGTCGAAACCGGCGCCGTCATAGCATGGCGTGCCCGCGCCAAGCTAGATCTGGCCGGGCACTGTCGCTCCGCTTCAGCGCAAACGCGGTAGGTGCGCGAAATTCGCCGATCTGCGGTGCGCTCGTCTCCAGTGCTCGTGAGCGTGGAGGTTACCTTGACTGAAGTAACACGCCGTGTTAGATGCGCCGCTCCCGTTCCGGGAGAAGTCTCAACGCTACCCACTGGGGGGGCGAGAGAGTTTGTACCATGGAAAAGGATGACACGATTCTGAACAGCAAAGAGGTCGCTCAGATCCTCGATATGAGTCCCGACACCGTGAATGAGTTTGCCCGCAAGAGCATCCTGCCGGCATTCAAAACCGGGCGGCAGTGGCGCTTTCGCCGCCGCGACATCGCGTCGTTCAAGCGCCAGCTGCGCGGGGCAACGGCCGCGTGATCGCGCGGGTTGCTCGCGCCTAACCGATTGAGGTTCTGATGCCCTCGTTCGAACAGACTCAAGCCCACGAAAGCAAGATCTACTCCGAGTTTTCCCACCTCTACGACCGGATCTTTACGCGCGTGTTCTTTCCGCGGATCAATCGGGTCATTCGCGCGTTGGACATCCCGCCGGCAGCCCGCGTCCTTGAAGTCGGCGTGGGCACCGGGCTTTCGTTTCCGGCCTATCCGCCGCACTGCCATGTGACCGGCATCGATCTGGCCCCCGAGATGCTCGAGCAGGCGCAAGAGAAGATCAATCGCAACGCATGGCGGCACATCAACGTGATGCCGATGGATGCACTTGATCTCAAGTTTGCTGAAGATACCTTCGATTACGTGATGGCCTTCCACGTGGTGAGCGTCGTGCCCGATCAGCGCCGGCTCATGAACGAGGTTCAGCGCGTCTGCCGGCCGCACGGATCGGTGGTCGTGATCAATCACTTCCGGAGCCCACAACCAGTGCTGGCCGCGCTCGATCGCTCGATCGAGCCCATCACCCGACGCCTGGGCTGGCGCACGCTCAATCAAGACGATGTGTTCGAGGGCTTGCCGCTGCGTATCCGTCGGCAATACAAGACCTCGCCGCGCTCCCTGTTCACCATCGTCGTTGCCGAGAACCAGAAGTAACTCGCGTCCCGCCCAAACCTGGCCGTTCGGCCAGCGGTGGACTGCGCCAATTACCGAATTGTGGGTGAGCGGCGCATAGGTTATACTCCCTCATCGTCTTGGATCGGAAGGTACAGACTCCTATGACAGCAAAGCGGCGACTCGGTGTAGTCGCAACAGTGATCGTGGTGACCGCGGCCCTCCTCCTTGGTGGTCGAATGGTGAGCCGCGTCTCAGCCGTGGCGAAAGATGCCTATGAGAACATCGAGGCCTTCACCAACGTGCTGGCACTGGTACAAAAGAACTACGTCGACGAGGTGACCACGAAGCAACTCATCGACGGCGCGATCACCGGCATGCTCAGTGCCCTTGATCCGCACAGCGCCTACTTGCCACCCGAACAGTACAAGGAATTACAGGTCGATACTCGCGGCAGCTTCGGCGGGCTCGGCATCGAGATCACGGTGCGCAATGGCTTGCTCACCGTGGTGTCGCCCATCGAGGATACTCCAGCCTTCCGCGCTGGCGTCAAAGCGGGCGATCAGATCATCAAGATCGAAGGCGATTTCACCAAAGACATGACCTTGGTGGACGCCGTCAAGCGCATGCGAGGGCCGAAGGGCACCAAGATTCATCTCACTCTGCGCCGCGAGGGGGCGCCCGATCTGATCGATCTCACGCTGGAACGTGAGGTCATCAAAATCCAAAGTGTGAAATCGCACCTGCTGGAAAAGGGGTACGGCTATGTCCGTATCACGCAATTCCAAGAGCACACGGATGAGGATCTGGAGAAGGCACTGAAGAGTTTGGAGAAGGAGAGCGGCGGTCATCTGTCCGGCCTGGTACTCGACCTGCGCAACAATCCAGGCGGACTGCTCACCCAAGCTGTCCGCGTCTCGGACACCTTCTTGGATTCCGGCTTGGTGGTCTACACCGATGGGCGGCTGGAGAGTCAGAAGCAAAAGTACTTCGCTCACCGCCAGGGCAGCCATACCGAATTCCCGATGATCGTGCTGGTCAACGGTGGCACTGCTAGCGCCTCCGAGATCGTCGCCGGCGCGCTGCAAGATCACAAGCGCGCGCTGGTGCTCGGTGAACAGACCTTCGGCAAGGGATCGGTGCAGACGATCCTGCCGATCGACGACAACGCAGCGTTGCGCCTCACCACCGCGCGTTACTTCACGCCGAATGGCCGGTCGATCCAAGCGATGGGCATTACGCCCGACGTGGTCATGGAGAGTGTCGTGACCGCGAAGGCCGAAGGCGAGCACAACGTGCCCTCTCTGCGCGAGGAAAACTTGCCGCGGCACCTCGAATCGCCCAGCGGTGGCACAAAGATCAAGGAAGAGAAGCCGCACGACGGTACGCCGCCGCAAGGCGGCGACGGCAACATACCGCCGAGCAGCAGTGGCACCCCGCTCGATCCGGAAGCCGCGAAGGATCCCCAACTCCATCGCGCGCTGGAACTGCTCAAGAGCTGGAACGTGTTCAAAACCGTGGTGGCGCAGAGCCAGCCCTGAGCGGCCGCGCGCGATCATGCCTAGCCTGACCCGGAGGAGCCCTTTCGTACGAAAGGGCTCCTCATTCGCTGTAACCTGATGGCGCGTGATCGCGCACGCGCCCGGGGAGGTGGCCTGGGTTGGTTCCGGAGCCTGATCTTCTCGGCGGTGTTCGGCGTGCTGCTATTCGTGATCGCGCAGGAGATGCGCTCTGGCCACGTCCCGATTCTGCCCGCAGTACCGCGCGTCGACTGCAGTGGACGCTTGGCGGACCTCACCACGCAGATCAACGAGGCGACCGCGTTGCTGGCGCAGAGCGGTCTGCCCCTGCTGGCCCCGATCGAAGAGAAGCAAGGGGCAGAACGCTTGCGCTATATTCACCGGCGCTACGAGGTTAGCGTTCCGCCGACGATCACTGCCGATGAGATCCGTCGGCGACTGGCGCCGCTCGGCGAGCACGATCCGTGCGTAGTGGTTGACGTGACGACGGATGCCGGCGGTGCGCATGTGCAGGTGGGCATCGATGAGGTCCTCACTCACACGATGCTGATGCGATGGGCGACACCGACGCCGGTGCGTATGCAGATAGCCATCGTGATCGACGACCTCGGCAACGACTTGCTCAGCGCACGAGAGTTCGCCGGCCTCGATGCGCCGCTGGCGTTTGCGATCGCTCCGTTCCGCTCCTTCTCGAAGGAGGTCGCTGAGGTTGCGCACAGGTTCAACCGCGAGGTCTTGCTCCGCTTGCCGACCGACGACGGGGGCGATGCGACTGACGAGCGAGTGCTGCGAGCGGTGGCCGCGCGCGCGGCGATCGAAGATGTGCTCACGCAAGCACTCGCCGCAGTGCCCTACGTGGTCGGTACCACGGTGGCGGCGGACTCGCCGATCGCGCGCGATCGCCAGCGGATGCGCTGGTTGTTGAGTTGGCTCAATGGACGCCAGTTGTTTCTCGTCGACTACGCCACGCAAAGTACCGCCGCCGAACTGGCCGCCGGCATCGGTATCGCGGTTGTGTCGAGCGCCGTGATGCTCGACGATGTACCCGCAGAAGCTGCTGTGCGCGACCAACTCGCGGCGCTGTTGCAGCAAGCGCGCGAGCGCGGCAGCGCCATCGGTGTGGGTCATCCGCAACCGATGACCGCGACGGCGCTGAAGGCCGTGCTGCCGGAATGGCGCGCGGCCGGTGTCGAACTGCTGCCGATCTCGACGCTGATCCAAGCCGGAACCTTGGCGTCGAAGTAGGCCTCTGTTACAGTCCGCGCATGCCATCACCTGAGCCGTCGGCGGCACCAGTGCTGACAGTGAGTCAGCTCACCTCGCGCGTGCGTGAGGTGTTGGATGCAGCGCTCGCGAACTGCTGGGTGGTTGGCGAGATTTCGAATTTTCGTGTGCCGCCGTCGGGTCACTGCTACTTCATTCTGAAGGATCGGCGTAGCCAGATCGCTGCGGTGATGTTTCGCTCCGCCAGTCAGACACTCACGTTTCGCCCGCAAGACGGCATGGAAGTAGTCGTGCGCGGCCGCATCGGCCTCTACGAAGCCCGCGGTGATCTGCAGTTGTACGTCGACTGGATGGAGCCGCGTGGCCAAGGGGCGCAGCAACTGGCGCTCGAACAGCTGAAGCAGCGACTGGCGGCCGAAGGACTGTTCGCCTCCGAGCGCAAACGACCGCTGCCGGTCTACCCGCGTGCCGTGGGCATCGCCACGGCTGCGACCGGCGCGGCGGTGCACGATCTCCTGCGCGTCTTGCGCGACCGTTGGCCGTCGCAACGGGTGATTCTGCGGCCTG
Source organism: Binatia bacterium (assembly GCA_041477755.1). Taxonomy (GTDB): domain Bacteria; phylum Desulfobacterota; class Binatia; order HRBIN30; family JACQVA1; genus JACOST01. The sequence goes on along the minus strand of JBGOUW010000012.1, from coordinate 11,320 downwards.
TACGCGTGCAGGGTGCGGGCGCCTCCGGTGACATCGTCGCCGCGATTCAGGAGCTGAACGAAGTTCCGTCGATCGATGTCATCATCGTCGGCCGCGGCGGTGGGTCGGTTGAAGACCTGTGGGCCTTCAATGAAGAACGCGTCGCCCGCGCGATTGCCGGCTCGCGCATTCCGGTCGTATCGGCGGTTGGCCACGAGGTCGATGTGACGGTCGCAGACCTGGTTGCTGATTGCCGCGCGCCGACGCCCACCGCGGCGGCGGCGTTGGTGGTACCAGATCATCGCCAGGTGGCGGTCGATGTCGACGACGCGACGCGCGCGTTGGTGAGTGCCCTAGGCCGGCGAGTACAACGTGAGCGCGAACGCGTCGCCGGCTTGCAGCGACACATCCGTGAGCCGCGCCAAGTGCTCGCATCGCTACGGTTGAGGGTCGATGAGTTGGGCGATCGCAGTCAGCGCGCGTTGGCTGCGACGCTGCGCCTCGCCCGCCAGCAGCTGCGCGGCACCGCGGAACAGCTGCACGCGCTCAGCCCACTCGCGGTGTTGCAGCGCGGTTACAGCATCACGCGTCGTCAAGACGACGGGAGTGTCGTGCGCGATGCGGCGATTGTTCCCGCCGGCACCGCGGTGCGGCTCGCTTTCGCGCGTGGCTGGGCGTTGGCGCGCGTTTCAGAGAGTGGTGAATAGTGATGGCTAATGCCACCGACACACGACGCTTCGAGGATGCGATGCACGAGTTGGAAACGCTCGTTGCGCGCCTGGAATCCGGGGACCTCGCACTTGAAGAGGCGCTCGCGGCCTTCGAGCAGGGCATCGGCCTGGTCCGCTTGCTCAACGAAAAGCTCAATCACGCGGAACAGCGAGTCGAGATCCTCACACGCGATGCGGAAGGCGCGATCCGGCTGCAGATCGTTGACAAGCTAAAGGATGAGGGATCGTGAACCTGGAAAGCTATCTGGCGCGCCGCCGCCGGCAGATCGATCGCCAACTGGCGCGCTACCTGCCGTTCAACGCCAAGCACACCCCGACGCTGATCAAGGCCATGCGCCACAGTCTGCTGGCTGGCGGCAAGCGCTTGCGGCCGATCTTGGCGCTCGCCGCAGCGGAAGCGGTCGGCGGCGCGCCGCGCGACTTGCTGCCGTTTGTGTGTGCGCTCGAAATGGTTCACACCTACTCACTCGTCCACGACGATCTGCCGTCGATGGACGACGACGATCTTCGCCGCGGGCAGCCTACGTGTCACGTCGTCTATGGCGAGGCCGTCGCGATTCTCGCCGGCGATGCGTTGCTCACCGAGGCTTTCCGTGTGATGGCGGCCGCGGCGCAAACTAACGGCCTCAACAAAGCCCGCGCGCTGCAAGTGATCCACGAGATCGCCGAGGCCGCCGGAGCGCGCGGCATGGTGAGCGGGCAGGTGGCCGACATCGAGGCCGAACGCGCCGAACCGAGTCTCGCGCTGGTCGAGTTCATTCACGTACGCAAGACCGGCGCGCTGCTGCTCGCCTCCGTGCGCACTGGTGCGCTGCTGTCGGGCGCCAACGCCCGCACGCTGCGCCATCTCACCCGCTACGGGGAGTGTCTCGGGCTCGCTTTTCAAATCGCCGACGACATCCTCGATGCTGAGGGCATGACGAGCGTGACCGGCAAACGGACCGGGCGCGATCGCGTGCTCAGCAAGGTGACATTCCCCGCCGTGATGGGCATCTCAGCGGCCAAGGCGCGCGCGCGCGATTTGCTGGCGCAAGCGCTCGACGAACTGCAGAGCTTCGACCAGCGCGCCGAGCCCCTACGTGCGATTGCGCGCTACGTGGTCACGCGTGCCGGCGCGTAGTCGTGCCGCGAGTCATCCGGGTCGCGATCGCCTCGACAAGCTGCTCGTCGATCGCGGCCTCGCCCCCACACGAGAACGCGCGCGGCGGTTGGTGATGGCCGGGCAGGTGCTCGTCGACAACCATCCGGTGGACAAGCCGGGCAGCTTGGTCAAACGGACCGCTGCCTTGGACGTGCGCGGCAGCGATATCCCGTACGTCAGTCGCGGTGGAGTGAAACTGGCGGCGGCGTTGCAAGCCTGGCCGATTCCCGTCCACGACTGCGTCGCCCTCGATGCCGGCGCGTCGACGGGTGGGTGGACGGATTGTCTGTTGCAGCACGGCGCGCGGCGTGTCTACGCCGTCGATGTCGGTTACGGCCAGTTCGCGTGGACGTTGCGCAACGACCCGCGCGTCATACTCTACGAGCGCGCCAACATTCGCAGCTTCGCTGCTCACTTCGACGAGCCGCCTACGGTGGTGGTCGCCGACGTGTCCTTCATTTCGCTGCGCCTGGTGTTGCCGAAGTTGGTCGAGTTAGCGGCGCCGGCCGCGACCTTCGTCTTGTTGGTGAAGCCGCAGTTCGAAGTCGGCAAAGGGCTCGTCGGCAAAGGCGGCGTCGTGCGCGATCCCTCCCTGCATCGCGCCGCCATCGATGCCGTGCGTGCGCGCGCGGAAGAACTCGCCCTCACCTACCGCGGTGAGATGGAGTCGCCGATCCAAGGACCGGCGGGCAACCGAGAATTTCTGCTGTGGCTGGAAAATGGCGCTCCGACCCTCGCGAACGGATGATGATTCTTCCGCTCTTCGAGAAACAGCTCCGTTCGCTCTCAGGGACCGACCGGCGAAGCCGCTGGCTTGGAGCGCCGATGAACCCTTGTGGTGCCCGGCACAACTGCCGGGGGCGACTCTGAGCGAGCGCAGGGTATTCCCTAATTGACACCGATCATCACGCTAGGCTAGGTACCAACGGCCCCGATGTGAGTGATACGTTGACAACCAGTCGTGTTCTGGGACCGAGCATGGATTTTCCACGCTCGGTCCCCTCGCCTAGCGATCCTTCGAATCGGCCACGTCCGTGGCTGAGTTCACGCCGATCATGAGAAGTAGCGGAGTGCGCGCCACCATCCGATGGGAGGAGCGGCGATGAGCCTTGCCCAGGTTGATTGCACTGCTGGCAGTGGTCCTCGCGGTCCGGGTACGCCTGGCCACGGCCGACTAGGTGGCGCTGGTGGCGGATGCGCACACTAGCGCCGCGACCCCGATCACGGTTCTTGGTGCGAGAACCGCGCTGCCGGTGCAAGGGCCAGCACCTGCGACAGATCTTCGGGAAGACCGGCACCAAATCGCCAAGCCGCGTTAGTGCAACGGCTGTTGGTGGAGTCGTGAACGGGGAGCCGCGGGGTCCATCGGCCTCGCTCGTGCAGTCGGGATCGACCGAGTGGGCGAAATGAATGTCCGAGATCATTTGAAGCGCATTTCTCACCAGGTTGAACGGCCCGAGAAGGAGTTGAAGATGAATCCAGCGATCCGAAACGGCCAAGGTGCAGTGAGCTCTTGGAGCCGACGCTTGCGTGCGATGGCGGCCGTCGCCATCGCCCTGGTGTCGCTGGCGGCGCCCGCGGGCGCGGTCAGTTTGGTGAGCGGCCTGGGGGGGGCAGTTGACTACGGCGAGTTCACGCTCGGTCCCGCCGATGACGAGTCCTCCGACGCGATCGACATCCGACCGGTGTTTGGTGCCGCCGGCGTCAACTTTTTCGGGACGAATTACACTAGTGTCTACGTCAACAACAACGGCAACCTGACATTTGGGGACGCGCAGAGTGATGTTACTCCGGAGATTGAGGGGGCGTTCTTGCCCATCATCGCACCCTTCTTCGCCGACGTTGACACCACGGTCGAAATGAGCCTCGGCAGGAACCTCGTGTACTACGATCTCGACACGGTCGGCCTTGTCTTCACCGCCACCTGGTATCTTGTCGGGTACTACCAAGAAAAAACGAACCCACTAAACAGCTTCCAGGTTCGTCTCATCAGCCGCGGCGCCGGCGACTTCGACATCGAATTTCGTTACGGCCTGATCAGGTGGGCCGTCACTGACAGCAGCGACGTCGCGCGCGCCGGATACTCGGCCGGCGACCAGGCTAATTTCGCCGAGATCGCCGCCTCCGGCAATCAGACGGCGATGCTCCAGCTGGACAACAAGAGCAACGTCCATGACCCAGGCCGCTTCGTCTTCCAGGTGCGCCAAGGTCGCGCGCAGATCTGCGGCAACCGCATTCCGGAGGGCACGGAGCAATGTGACGACGGCAACACGAACGACGGCGACGGCTGCGACGTCAACTGCAATAGCCTCTGTGGCAACCGGACTATCAATCCGGGCGAGGGGTGCGATGACGGCAACTCGGTCAACGGTGACGGCTGCTCCGACACGTGCATTGCTGAGCGCGGCTACCACTGCGCCGGAGCGCCTTCGGTGTGTGCCCCGGGCTGCGGCAACGGCATCGTCATCGGTAGTGAACAGTGTGACGACGGCAACAATGTCGACGGTGACGGTTGCACGGCGCACTGCACGGTCGAGATTGGCTACGTGTGTGTTGGCGCGCCGTCGGTGTGCGTTGGCTGTGGCAACGGGGTTGTCGACGGGGTCGAGCAGTGCGATGACGGCAACGGGTTGCCCAATGACGGTTGTAGCAGCTGCCGCATCGATCCGTGCTACGCCTGCACGGGCCAACCCTCCGCTTGCAGTCCGCAACCGGACACGACCGCGTGCGACGACGGTAAGTTTTGCAACGGTGCCGATACCTGCACCGGCGGCACTTGCGTGCACGCGGGCTCCCCGTGTGCGGCCGGTATGGAATGCGACAACGACGTCTGCGACGAAGCCAGCGTCTCCTGCTATGTGCCGGCGGGCACCGCGTGTACCCCTGATGCCGACCCGCTGACGCGTGACCAGTGTAATGGGCAAGGTGTGTGCGGCCACTATAACATCCGTGCGACAGGCATGGTGGTGAACAACGGCAGCGACAACGTCACCGTGTTTGACGCCGACACCCTCATACCTTCCGCCGTGCGCGGAAACGCGACGATCCCGCAAGCCGAGCCACTAATGCAAAGCTTGGAGGATTGCGTGGTGAGCAACGACGGCACGCAAGGCTATGTCAGCGATTACTTCGGCAGGCAGATCTGGGTGATTGATACCTTCACGGCGTCGGCGTTGCCGAGTCCGATTGCGGTGTCGACTTCCCCCGAAGACCTCGCGCTGACCCCGGACGGCCGATTCTTGCTCGCCTGCGGCGGCTTCGTCGCCCAGGGACAGCTCTCGGTGGTTAACGTGGTGGCGCGCACCGAGGTGCGGACGTTCGACCTGGGGATGAGCTGTACGGCGGTGGATGTGTGTAGCGATGGCTCGGTGCTGGTCGCACTGGGCGACCCTCTAACTCTACCCCCGCCGCCCGCCGGACGCGTCCGGCGTCTGCACATCGATGGCAACGGCATTCTCACCGACACCAACGATTCGCTCCTGATCGATAGCCCGTTCAACGTGGCGTGTGCACCCGATGGACGATCGGGGGTGGTGGTCACGGCCGGCGGTAACCTGCAATCCTTCCGGCTGCCCGGCCTGGTTGCGGTCGACCAGCGCACGTTGGGTGGCAGTTTCGGCGTGACCACGCTGATCGACGATGCCGGCAGTGCGGCATTTGCCCGCAGCTTCTCCGCTGCCGCTGGCATCGTGGAGAAATTTGGCTACACGCCGGCCACGGCCGGGCTGAGTGCGACGCCACTGCACGCCGACAGCGCCGCCAGCACGTTTCCCTATTTCTTCGGCATCGAGCAGATGGCCTTGCACCCGTTTGCGGCGAAGCTCTACGTACCCGACTTGGAGTTCGACGTGATCCGGGTGCTCGATACCAACGGCGGACTGCTCGGCTCGATCCGCGACATCTCCGCCGTTGATCCGCTCAGTGTATGTCTGGCTTCACGGACCACATGCGGCGATGGATTGATCGGCCGTGGCGAACAGTGTGACGACGGCAACGCCAGGGACGGTGACGGGTGTACCGACTGCCGCATCGATGCGTGCTACCTGTGTACTGGCGCGCCCTCAGTATGCACCACCCTGCCCGCCGGGAGCCAGTGTGACGACGGCAACGTGTGTACCGACGGCGACCAATGCGACAACGCGGGGCAGTGCGGCAGCACCACCAACAACACCGCTCCGTGTGACGATGGGCTCTTTTGCAATGGCGTCGATACCTGCAGCGGCGGCCTGTGCACGCATGCCGGCACCCCCTGTCGTACCGAATGCATTGACTCCTGCGACGAAGTGTCCAACACCTGCTTCGGCACCCCGTTCGGCGCGACGTGCCACAGCGATGGCAATGTTTGCACCGACGACGTCTGCGATGGCGCTGGCCGCTGCGGCGTCACCAATACGGCTTCCTGCACCGACGGATTGTTCTGCAACGGCGACGACACCTGTAAGAATGGCTCGTGCAGCGCGCACAGCGGCAATCCCTGCCGTAACCGACCGGAGTGCGACAACGACGTCTGCGACGAAATGAGCGACGATTGCTTCATTACGGCGGGGACGACGTGCAGCGACGACGGCAACGTCTGTACGGCGGACCAATGCAACGGCAGCGGCGTCTGTGTGCATCCCGCCGGCAACCCCGGAACCCCGTGTCGGGCCGCCGCGGGTCTGTGTGACGCGATGGAAACCTGCGACGGCCTCCTTCCGACGTGCCCGCTCAATGGCTTTCAGCCCGTGACCGTGTCCTGCACAAGCGACGGCAACCCCTGCACCACCAACGACCACTGCGATGGCAACGGTACCTGCACCGGCGGCCCGCCACTGGTGTGTACCGACAACAATCTCTGCACCACCGACACCTGCGCGCCAGCGAGCGGGTGCGTCTTCACGCCGGTCAATTGCGACGATGGGGACTCGTGCACCATCGATCTGTGCAGAGATCCGGACACTGGGATTTGTCTCCATACGCCGGTGGGCGAGGGTGGCGGCTGCCTCGGGGCCAGCAATTGCCTCACCGCCTGCCGGGCCGGCGTCTGCACACTCGAGCAGCGGCCGAACTGTTGCGGCAACGGCGTGCTGGACCCGGGCGAGCAATGCGACGATCGCAACCAAGTCTCCGCCGATGGTTGCCGCGACAACTGTACGTACGAAATGATCCCCGGTAACGGCTTCGGCTCGACCGTGCGTGACCGCAGCGCCTGCCTGATCGAGTGGGCGGTCATCAATCCCAACAACACGCCGGCCAAGGATCGGCGCAACCGCCCGAGTTCGGCTCATACCTGCAGGAACAACGACCCGAGCTGCGACTTCGATCTCGGCCCCGTGGGCAGCGCGACGGCCGACGTGTGTGAGTTCCACGTGGTCGCGTGTTTCAACAACGCCGATCCGAATCTTGCCACTTGCCCGCAGCGCGGTGTGGCTGAGTCTGTTCGGCTGTTAGGCCCCAGCGCCACCGACGCCAACCGCGCGAGCTTCCTGGACGCCGTGCGGAATCTCCGCGATCCGTCCAGCGGCGCCACCGGCCTCGCGCTGCCGGTCGAATCGGGACAGAAGAATCTGTGTACTGCGCCGTTCCCGATCCGTGTGAAGATGCGACGGTCGCGCGGCGCACTGAGATACTCGAACCTGCGACTGACGACGGTGAGTCGCTCCCAAGAGACGTCTCCGCAAGCCGTCGATGTCGACAGCCTCATCCTGACCTGCACGCCGTGAGCAGGGAAAGGGACAGCGGCTGACAAAATGCCGGGGCGGGGCTGGTCCCCGCCCCGGCGAATTTGGCGAGATGCAATTTGTCCATTCAGCTACACGACGCCACGCCGCGCTGTCCCACACTGCTGGACATGCGTCGAGACCTGGAAGGGTGTAGCGCGCCTGCGGACGCCACCACGCGGCCTGGCGCCCTTCGTCTTGTTGGATAAGGGCGCTACGACCCTCGGCACAAACGGATGATTGGACGCTGACCCTCTAGTTCAATGCCAACGCGTCGGTGCGGGCAATGAGGTCGCGCAGCCGCAGGGCGTGCGCTTCTTCCAACTGGCAGAGGCGGTCAAACAGGGCGCCGGTTTGCGGCACAGTCTCAGCAAAATGCACGGCTTCTTCGCGCAGCCGACGCATGGCGCCGCGGTGGGCTTCGAGATCCTGCACCAAGCGCTCCCAGTGGTTCAGACTTCCAACCGGTGGAACAGGGACGATGTGAGGGACCTCGGCGCCGAGCGCTTCGAGTGCCTCCGCCAACCGCTTGGCCTCGCCGTCGTCTTCTTCGGCCAGGCGGGATAGTTCTTGCTGGCTGAGTTGATTCGGAGCCGCCTCGGCGTGCTCACGCATCAGCGCCGCCCGCTCGCGCAGGCCAGCATGGGCCTTCTGCAGCTCCGGAATCGCCTCATGGGTAACAGTGTACTGCTCACCCGACACCAGTCGTCCTAACGCGTCACGCCAGCTCATACGCGCGCGCAAGCTACTCAGCGCCGGCATGGGAGTCAACTGAAGGATTGGAGGACCGACCAGCATTCGCGGAGGGTTTGCTTTGCGGAGTGATTTCGCTACACTCCCGCGCGTTACCTAAAGGAGCGTCACCGAATGGCTCGCATCACAGTCGAAGATTGTCTGGAGAAGATCCCCAACCGGTTCGAGTTGGTTCTGCTCAGCGCGCGCCGTGCGAAACAGTTGCTCAAAGGTGCGCGTCCGCTGGTCGAGACCGACAACAAGGAAGTGGTTACCGCTCTGCGCGAAGTTGCGGCCGAGAAGGTTTTGATGCGCTACCCGGAGGAAGAGGAATAACCGACGGCCTGACGCCGACTGCAGCCACTGGAGCTGGCACGGGCTCCGGGCTTGGCTCGCTCGTTCCCTCAAACTGTGTCCGCTGCTGATCAGCCCACAGACCTCTACGCGATTCTCGGCGTCTCGCGCTCCGCGTCCGCAGCGGAGATCAAGAAGGCCTATCGCAAGCTCGCGCGCAAATTCCATCCCGATGTGAATCCCGGCAACAAGGACGCCGAGGAGCGTTTCAAGCACATCTCGCACGCGAACGACGTGCTCTCCGATCTGGAGAAGCGCAAGCTCTACGACGAATTCGGTACGGCCGGATTGCAGGCCGGCTTCGATCCAGCGCGTGCCCGCGAGGCGGCCTCATGGCAACGCGGTGGAGCGTTTGACCCCGGCGAGTTTGCCGGCGGGCGTGGCTTCGAACGTTACAGCAGTGTCGACGATGTCTTCGGCGACATCTTTGGCAGCACCCGCTCGACCGGCCCGCAGCGCGGCGAAGATATCGAGTCGGAGATTCCGATCGCGCTGCTCGACGCGGTGCGCGGGTCGAGCACGACCATCAGTCTCGAACGCAACGAGGCCTGCGGCCCGTGCCACGGATCCGGTCAACAGCGCGGAGCGGCGGCGACCACGTGCCCGGAGTGCGGCGGCAAGGGCCGGGTGCGGGTCGCGCAAGGCCCGATCGCGTTCATGCGCAGCTGTCCACGTTGCGCGGGCGCGGGCGCCATCGGACTCACGCCGTGTACGACCTGTGGCGGCAGTGGTCAGACCCACCGCCGCGAGCGGCTCGCAGTCCGCATTCCTCCCGGAGTCGACACCGGCTCGCGCGTACGTGTGGCGGGCAAAGGCCAAGCCGGAGTCGCGGGCGGCTCGCCCGGGGATCTCTACCTCGTTGTGCGCGTGCAACCGCACCCGCTGCTGGACCGGCGCGGCAACGATTTGTATCTCGACGTGCCGGTCACGGTTGGCGAGGCGACTCTCGGCGCTGCCATCACCGTGCCGGCACCGGATGGCGAGGTGCGCGTCAAAGTGCCCGCCGGTAGCCAGAGTGGTCGTTTGCTGCGCGTGCGCGGTCACGGTGCGCCGGTGCTCGGCAGCAAGGAGAAGCGTGGTGATCTGTATCTGCGGTTGATGGTGCAAGTCCCCACCGATGGCACCGCTGAAGGCGTCAAGCACGCCATCGAAACGCTGGAGTCGGCCTACACAGGCGATCCACGCGCGAGCCTGCGGTTCTGATCATGACGGCGCGTTATGTGAAGCTTGTCGAGGTGATCGAACAGCTCGGCGTCGACCGCGATTGGCTGCGCACGCTCGAAGTCGAAGAGTTCATTCATCCGAAGCGGAGCCTCGACGACGACGAGGTCCTCTCGATCGAGGACGTCGAGCGCATCCGCGTCGTCCGCCTGCTCACCGAGGAAATGGACATCAACCTGGCCGGCGCCGAAGTGATTCTCCATATGCGCGAGACGATGCGGGCGATGCAGACGCAGTTCGACGAGATCCTTGCCACCTTGGTCGCGGAGCTACGCGAGCGGCTGAAGAGGTGAGGGAGCAGGAGTCAGGAGACAGGAGTCAGGAGTCGGAAGTCAGGATGAAGAAGCGCCTTCCGCCTCCGCATTCTGACTCCTGGATTCTGACTCCTGGATTCTGAGTCGTCATTTCCGCTGCCCCGCTTGCCCCGTTGCGACAAAGCCGTTACCGTTCTGCCCGCTGCAAATGCCAAACGCGCATCGAGATGCTGACGAGCCGCTGGACGAGACCATGGCGACACCGGACGACACGCCGGAGCTAACCGGTAACCTCGGTGCGGAGCCCGAGGTCGCTGACGTGGTTGCCGAAGTCGGCGACGTCGGCGAGGAAGATGCGGCCGACTCGTCAAGTGCGGTCACTACCTACGATCCGCTGCAGCGCTACTTGGCGGAAATTCGCCGCTACCCGCTGCTGTCGCGCGAGGAGGAACACCGGATCGCCGTCGAATACCTGCAGACCGGCGACCTGCAGGCCGCCTATCGCTTGGTGACGGCGAATCTCCGTTTGGTCGTGATGATCGCCCGCCAGTACCAGCGCGCGTTTCGCCAGCTCATCGACCTCATCCAAGAGGGCAACATCGGGTTGATGGAAGCGGTGAAGAAGTACGACCCCTACCGCGGCATTCGTTTCCCGTCGTACGCGGCGTGGTGGATTCGCGCCTACGTCATCCGCTACCTGATGAACAACTGGCGGTTGGTGAAGCTCGGCACCACGCAAGCGCAGCGCAAGTTGTTCTTCAACCTGCAGAAGGAGAAGCAACGCCTCGAAGCCGAGGGCATCTTTCCCGGCCCCAAATTGATCGCGCAACGGCTCGACGTGAAGGAGCACGAGGTCGTCGAAATGGAACAGCGCATGGCCTCGCGGGATTTGTCGGTCGATTCACCGATGAATAGCGACAGCGATGCGACCATGCTCGACCTCTTGTCGAGCCACGAGGCAACTACCGAAGATCGACTCGCCAACGCCGAGTACCAACAACGCTTGCGCATCAAGATCGCCGAGTTCGGGGCGACGTTGAAGGGCAAAGACAAGGTGATCTTCGACGCCCGGCTGATGGCCGAGGAGCCGCTGACACTGCAAGAGATCGGCGAGCAGTATAAGATCAGCCGCGAACGCGTGCGCCAGCTCGAAGCCCGCCTCAAAAAGAAGCTGAAAGCGCACCTGCAATCCGAGTTCGAAGATCTGCG